>DATEOJ010000295.1:0-6434 GCA_035274235.1 Pyrinomonadaceae bacterium | reverse complement strand
TTGTCACGAACGACGACGTTGCGGATCGTGAGATTGCCGGTGTTGTTTATTCCTCGGCCCGTGCCTCCACGGGCGTTTGCAAAGGTCAGATTTTCGATTGTCACAATTCCACCTGTGATTAAAGAAGAATTATCGAACACGTCTCCGAACACGCTTGTCACGTCAAGAACGAGAAGGTTTGGTCCCGGGCCAACGATGGTCAGGTCTTTGACGGTTATCAACCTGCTTTCCAGTTCGATCGAGCACGGACAGCCGCTGAGGTTGAAATTGATGGTGTCGCCATTTAACGCGTCGGCCAGAGCCTGACGGAACGAGCCGGCTCCGCTGTCAGTGGTGTTAGTGACAGTGAGCGTCGCGCCGCTAGCGGAGCTCGGAACAAGGAGTAATAGGGTGACCATTGAGAGGATCCCCAGCATTGAGAAGCGTCCTCGCTCGGTTAGGTAGAATTCAAGTCGCATTGTTTCTTTCTCCAAATTGGTTGGCGGTGGGCGCTGGTCTTGGTAAGCAGGTGAGAGATCTCCAGTCAGCCACTGTTAGGGAGCTGACACCGCCGCCAGCGAGAATCTTCCAATTCCCGACAAATTGCGTTAAATTTGGTTTCGACAGCCGGATAACTGTTCATCCAAATCAGCGGTATCTGCTCCTTAGGTTTTGAATCGTAAGATCGGGAGCCAGGTATGTCGTTGGATTTATCTTCAAGTTTTCATCAATTTAGGATTTCGATGGCCGAGGCTAGTAAAAGCGGGGTTTTCACGTTTGATGGGTTCAGACTCGATGTGGGAAACCTCATGCTTTCGCGCGGCGGTGAGGAGTTTGTCCTGGCGCCCAAGGTTGTAAAGACCCTCGCGGTACTGGTCGAAGAGGCGGGCAACATCGTCACCAAAGAGGAACTGATCAATCGTGTCTGGGACGACTCGATCGTCGAGGAGTCGAACCTGTCGCAGAACCTCTACCTGCTGCGAAAGACGCTTGGCAAGAAAGCTGACGGATCACCCTACATAGAAACGCTTCGTCGGCGCGGGTATAGATTCACTTCTGAAGACGTCGCAGTTGAAGCTTCACCGATCGAGACGAAGGCTCTGCCTGTTGCCGAGGTCGCCAGCTCGCCTCGATACCCGGTCGAGCGGCGCGGCAACGTGGTCGCATTGCTCGACTGGAAGGAAGCCGACGAACCGGACGCGGCCGAAAGTGTGGATCAGCGCACCGATCCGGCGGTAGCAGAAAACTACTCCACTCGTCGACTCTTCATCGCGGCGGCGGTTCTCGTTGCGTTTGCCGGACTGGGCGTTTTTATATGGTTCAATTCCACCCGAGCCGCGCAGGTTGCCGATGAAACTCCGCTGGAGGTCGAAGCGATACCGCTCACCAATGGAGAGTACGTTGCGGACGCAACGATCTCGCGAGATGGGAAGTATTTCACCTATCACGAAATTGACGGTGAGTACTCGCGCGTTCTGGTGCAGCAGGTGGGACAGGCAAAACCGATCGAGGTTGTCCCGCGTGTCAGGCGATTCGTCGGTCCAAAGACCTTTTCGCCCGACGGGCAATCCTTGTATTACATGGCTCGCGATCCCGACGCCGATCACTGGTCCGTTTTTCGTGTCCCGACGCTCGGGGGCGTTTCGACGAAGATCGTAGAAGAGTCGACATCGCACGTCAGCTTTTCACCGGATGGGAACTCGATCGCATATATACGGTCCAAGCCGGTCTTCTCGGTCGCTGTCGCAGCGGCGGACGGGACTGGTGAGAGAAATGTGTTGGAGGCGGAACCCTCGACCTCGTTTTCGCCAAATCCCGCGTGGTCGCCGGACGGGAAGACGATCGTGTTCGGGCATGTATTCGCGAACGGACCGTCGCCGGGAAGATGTGTGATCACCGGCGTCGATCCGGAAACTGCGGCGGTCCGGACGATCTCACCCGAGGATTGGAGTACCTGTTACCGCATCGAGTGGCGTCACGATGGTGAGGGGATGGTCCTTATCGGAACGAAGTATGGTGAGGCGGCTACCATCCGGCGCGATCAGGTATTCCACCTCGCGGCGAAAGATGGGGCCGCCCGGCGTTTGACGTCGGATCCCAGCCGGAAGGGTTCGGGAAGTTTGGGAATAACCGACACAAACGATGTACTCGCGGTGCCGCTCACTCGTTCGTCGCAGATCTGGGTGATGGATCCAAAGGGAGCGGGAAAGACTGCGAAGAGGTTGACCAACGGTTCTGCCGACGGTCGTGCCGGGCTCGTCCCGCTGCGCGACGGTCGCATTGCGTTCATAACTCGCACCGGTGAGAACCTTGGCATATGGACTATCGATTCTGACGGCGGTGACCGACGTCAGGTGCTCAGTGATCCGCCTCTGGCGGAGGAGCTTCGAGCAACGCCGGATGGAAATCACTTTTTCTTCGCTCATGAAACTCAGGGCCGAATACATCTTTTTCGGGTGGACGCGGACGGCGGAAACTTGAAGCAGATCACTACGGGCGACTCATACGAAACAGACTCAACGGTTTCGCCTGACGGAAAGTGGATCGCATTTGATTCGACGTTGTACCAGGGTGAGCCACCTCGGATCTGGCGGAGTTCGATCGAGGGTGGTGCTCCAACAAAAATCTCGGACCAGATATGTCACGTGCCGAGCTATTCGCCATCGGGAAAATTTATCTCGTGTGTCTGGGATCAGCAGGTCTTAGTGATATCGGCCGAAGATGGCCGGCTCGTAAACACATTCCGCGGCGCACCGATCCCGATTCTCAACATCGGTGCCCGATGGACACCGGATGAAAAGAATCTTGTTTACACAGTAAACGAGAGAGGTACCACGAACCTCTGGATACAACCGTTGGACGGCAAGCCCGCACGCCGACTAACTGATTTTGTCGACGGTGATATTTACAACTTTGCATACTCGCCGGACGGTTCGAAACTCTACCTCGCACGCGGCTACCCGGTCCGCGATGCGATTCTAATCAAGAATATTCACTAGCCGATTTCTCATTCGCGACTCGAAACGCGCATAATCTTCTCGTTTATGAAGATCGCACTTATCGGGCACGGCGCGATGGGGAAACTCATCGAGCGTCTTGCGAAAGAAAAGGGACACGAGATCGCGGTTGTGATCGACGAGGCCGATGCATCTGCGTCCGCGGACGAGATCGCGACGAAGTTGGGCGAAGTCGATGTAGCCATCGATTTTACGAATGCGGAGGCGGTCGCACGGAACGTAGCGGCCTGCATGAAAGCCGGTGTCGCGATGGTCGAGGGAACGACCGGATGGAACTCGCAGCGCGATGAGATCGAGCGAGTCGTCGGTGCCGCTGGCGGTGCGTTCGTCTTTGGCGCGAACTTCTCGATCGGGGTCAATTTGTTCTATCGCGTTACCGACTTCGCGTCGGAGTTGTTCGCGAAGTTTGCTGAGTACGAAGTTTTTCTCGAGGAGCAACACCATTCGCGCAAAAAGGACGCACCGAGTGGGACGGCATTGAAGCTGAAGGAAGTCGTCGAACGTCATATCAAACGTGAGTTCGGTGTGACGGCGACTCGGGCCGGGAACATTCCGGGTACCCATCGCGTCGGGTTTGACGGACCGGCCGATCAGATACTGCTCGAACACACCGCTCGCTCACGCGAAGGATTCGCTGGAGGCGCATTGATCGCGGCCGAGTGGATCGTCGGGAAGAAAGGCTTCTACGAGTTCACGAATGTGATCGACGAGATCGTCGGGCTAACGGACGACAAACTTTAGTTTGTCGCTCGGGGGATTGCGGACGACAAACTTTAGTTTGTCGCTCGCTGGGGATTTAGGCGACAAACTAAAGTTTGTCGTCCGGATTTGTTTATGACTACACGAATTGACTGGATGCGAGGGTGCGGGACGGCACTCGCCACACCGTTCCGACGAGACGGCTCGATCGATGACGACTGTTTTCGAAAGCTTGTCGAGCGTCAGATCAAGGGCGGCGTTAATATTCTCATTCCGTGCGGCACGACCGGCGAGAGCGTGACGATGTCCGAGGCCGAACGTCTCCATGTGATCCGCATGACGGTCGAGGTCGCGAAAGGAACCAAAGCGAAGGTCATCGCCGGGACGGGAAGCAATAATACCGCGGCGACTATCGACTTCACGCGCAAAACACGCGAATGCGGTGCCGACGCGGCGCTCATCGTCGCCCCTTACTACAACAAACCCACGCAGGCCGGTCTGTTCGCACATTTCTCGGAGATCGCAAAATCGGTCCGCGGTTTTCCGATCATGCTTTACAACGTTCCGGGTCGGACGTCGTCAAACATTTCTGCGGACACCACGCTGAAGCTTGCGCAGAAGCACGAGAACATCGTCGCGACAAAGGAAGCATCGGGTAACCTTTCGCAGGTGATGGAGATCATTCGCGAGCGGCCGAAGAACTTTCGCGTCTTCTCCGGCGACGACGCGACGGCGCTTCCGTTCATCTCGCTTGGCGGCGACGGATTGGTCTCCGTTTGCGCGAACGAGATCCCGAAGGAAACTTCACGCATGATCGCAAAGGCGCTCGAGGGAGCCTTCACCGCCGCGCGGAAGATCCACTACCAGATCCTTCCGTTGATGGAGGCAAACTTTATCGAGTCGTCACCGGCACCGTGCAAGTTTGTCATGAAGGAGATGGGACTGCTTGAGGAAAATCTCCGACTGCCGCTTGTTCCGGTTACCCGAGAGACGCAGTCGAAACTACGGGCGGTGATGACAGAATTAAAGCTCAGGTAAGTAATAGCTGACAGCTGTCGGCTGATAGCTGTTAGCTATTACCCAAACTCTTCGCTCATGGGATCTCAAGTTATCACGCGGATCTGGCACGGACGCACAAGGGCCGAGCACGCTGACGAGTATCTACAGTTTCTCGTCGAAACCGGCGTCGCGGATTACAAGTCGGTCGATGGAAACTTGAGCGTTGAAGTGTGGCGACGGATCGTCGGCGATGTCTGTCACTTTTGCACTGTGACGAAGTGGGACAGCTACGAAAGTATCAAGCGGTTCGCCGGCGATGATTGCGAGCGGGCGAAGTACTACCCTGAGGATTCGAAATATCTTCTCGAGTTCGAGCCGCACGTCGTGCATTACGAGACTTTTGAGTTTTGAGCAGACGATCCTCTGGTGCCGTTCTGTGTATTCCGTGGTTAGGGATCAGGGGAACGGAACACACTTAAGAACGGAGGGGCACGGAAAACCGAATAATCTATGGAACACGATCGCAGAGCGCTCCAGCTTGAACGCATAGTCTTTTTCAGCGATGCGGTATTCGCGATCGCGATCACGCTTCTCATCATCGAGGTCAAGGTTCCGCATCTCGAGCCCACCGCGAGCGAACGCGACTTTGCGATCGCCCTCGTCAAATTGATCCCGAATTTCGTCGGCTACTTTTTCAGCTTCCTCGTGATCGGTGCTTACTGGGTTGGCCATCACAAGATCTACGGGCACATCGTCGACTGGAACTACGGACTCGTCTGGCGAAATGTGTTTTTCCTTTTGATGATCGCGTTCATGCCTTTCACGACCGCGTTCTTCTCCGAGTACGTGACGCACGTCGTGCCGACGGTTCTCTACGCATCGGCGTTCGCACTCGCGGGTGTGTTGGAGATCGTGTTGTGGCGGTATGCGATCAAGAGCGGTCTGACTGACCCGACGGTCGATCGACGCGAGCTCGACCATCTCACGTGGCGAATGTCCGTCTTGCCGGTGATCGGCCTGCTCGCGATAGCGATCGGTTTCATTCAACCGATGTTTGCGGGTATGGCGTTCGCACTAATACCCGTCGCTCATCGGGTGATCGGGGCGAAGTTTCGGAAGGAGCAGCAGAAATTCGAGGAATCCCTCGAGGTGTCGGAAATGAAGGAGCACACTGATGGAATTTGATGACCTAAAACGACCGGGCGGAACATCCGGTGGATTGATCGAGTTTGTGATCGGTCTCGCGATGTCTATCGCGGGCGGATACATGCTCGTGAGCCGCGTGGTCGTGACGAGCGGGTACTGGAATTGGGGCGGCTACAACTCTTTCGGCTTGTCCCTCGTCCCGCTGATCTTTGGTATTGCGTTCGTGTTCTTTAACGGCAAGTCGATCATCGGTTGGATACTGATCTTCGCGAGTGCGATCATTATCGGTTCCGGTATTCTGATGAACTTGCATATCTATTTTCAACCCACGAGCCTGTTCAACACGCTCGTGATGTTGGTACTCTTCGCAGGCGGATTGGGTCTGATAGCACGTGCTGTGATGAAGCACGATGAATAAAATACGTGAACTTACAAACCTCAATAACTGACTTGGTCGCGAAAACGGAATTTACGTCTGAAGATCGCGCGACGTTTGAAGAATTCCGACTCGCTTTGCGCCGTGGTGAGATCCGTTCGGCTGTGAAGCACCCGGATGCGAGTTGGCACGCGAACACCTGGGTGAAGCAGGGAATC
>DATEOJ010000294.1:0-7702 GCA_035274235.1 Pyrinomonadaceae bacterium | reverse complement strand
ACACGACCGTCGCGTTCAGCAACAAATATCCGACGATTCCGGAGTCTATCGAGAGTTTCCGGTTCAATGACAAAGTGAAGCGGAGGAAGCCCCTTGCTTTCGAGCCACAGATGAAGACATTCGTGAAGCTGCGGATTATTTCTCGAGGCCTCGACGGTCCACTCGTTGATCACGACGCCCTTGTTTCTCGCCCGGTTTAGCTGCGCACGTATCGAAGAATTCTTTGCGACGGTCGTCGCCCATTCGGCCGGATGCCAGACTGGCTGTGCGCCAAGTAAGACCCGCGCATGGTCCTTGGAGTCGCGGAGAACTCGTTCAAGGCGAGCTTCGGCTCCGAAATAACAAACGGACTCTCCGGCATTCACCGCATCCAGCTCAAAGCTCTTCGTGACGTCTGCAAGACCATGTTCCTCGGCAACCGGTGCACCGACCACCACTCGCACGCCGCGCTCGGTGTCATATCCGACGACCGACTTACCATCGCCGCCGAACCAGTACTCGATGCCGGGGTTGACGATCTGGAAACACGTCGTGTTCCACCCGTACATCAGGACTAATTCGCGGGCGCGCCGGAAATCGGTTGGCGTTGCCCCGTCGTCATTGGTCGTTGTATGAGTCGTACTCACGTTATGAGAGAGGGAAAACTTCGGAGGGCACGTCGATGAATCGATTATCACTGAAGCGACGACGTTTCGCTAAAGCTATTTCGTGAATTCAAACCTCCCAAACTTCTCCGGCACATGGAAGTTTGGTTGTTCCGTCATCGTGGGACTCCATGCAAGATACCCGCGAGTCGGATCTTCACCGACACAACGCAGAAGGTTTCCAAGCCAGACGTCGCCGGCTTTGGGCGTGGTACCGAACGCGGTCCACGGGATTCTCATGAGGGTCACGACAGCGTTCTTATCGATCCTCGCAGCCGATGTCATTTGCGAGCTGTAGTCCCAGTTCGATTCGCGTTTCGGTCCGGTGAAGTCGATCGCGATGTCGATCCATTCCCCGGTCGGAGCGACCTCGAACTCAAAATACTTCCTTGGGTGCTTCGCGTCGGGAGCGAGAAAGATCTCGACTACATCCCGATCCCAGAGCTGCATAGTCTTTTCGCCCGTTTGCGGTTTCTCGTTCACGACAAGCGGTTCTGATTGCGAAGCTTCGAATCGAACACTGAGATCTGACGCTGACCAGAGCATTCGCACCTTCGCCATCCGACCTTGCGGTGCGACCTCTCCGTTCCAGTATGTCGCAACGGTAACCTCGTCGGCGCGTTTCCACTCGCGGTTGTCTAGATCACCAATCGCGGAAACGTTTGTCGTGTATCGAATCTTGGCTGTGGGTACGGACATGCGTTGTGCCTCGGCAACCGCGGCCAGGCAGAAGATGAGCGAACCGGTAACGGCGACCAAGGTCTTTCCGCTTCTGTTCGCGCTGTTCGCCATCTTCGTGGCTCAAGTGTTGAGTACGGTCTTGAACGCCATCTTCGCGAGCTTCCAGGTGCGTGTCCAGTCGATTCGCCCTTCTTCGTCTCGACCCATAAGTTTGTTGACGAACAAGCGGCGGAAGTCCTTGCCCTCGCGTCGAAGCATAAACTCTTTCGCGTAAGGCTTCGCCGTCTCGAAAAAGTTGAATTCCGGATCGGTTATGATCCCGATCCCCTCCAGCGTCATCAACGCACGCATGATGTATGTAAAGTTCGACGGCAGACGGAACGGATAATCGTACATCACATCGGCGAGATCATACGTCAACTCCTTGAAGTTCACGTCCTTCAGCTTCAAGTTGAGATGAAACTCAAACATTTTCTCGACCACCGGCCGCACGATGCGCGGATCGGTCCCGGGTTTGAGGAAGTCGAGTTCGATAAGATCTTGCGCGATTCCCGCGGGATCCTTTCCGACTACATGGAAAAACGCGTCGATCATCTTCGCCTGCAGCTCCGGTGTGATACGTCCGACCATACCGAAGTCAAAGAACGCGAGACGACCGTCAGGCATCACGAGAAGATTTCCCGGATGCGGGTCGGCGTGAAAGAAACCGTCCTCGAGAAGTTGCTTGAGATAGGTCTTGATGAGAAGCCGGTTTACTTTCGCCGGCGAGATGCCGAGCCGCTCCTGCTCTTCGAGATCGGTGACTTTAGTACCGTGGATGAACTCCATTGTCAGGACTTTGCGAGTCGTCGCGTTCCAGTGGATCTTCGGGACGTGAAGGTTCGACCAGTTCTTAAAATTCTCACGAAACCGTTCGGCGTTATGACCCTCGGCCGCGTAGTCCATCTCTTCGTGGATCGTCTGATTGAACTCACGCAACATCCCGGACCAATCCGCATTTTCGTTGAGTTGCGGAAACCGCTCGGCAAAATTCGCGACCTTGTTCAGGATCTCGAGATCGCCCTTGATCGTCGCCTCGAGATTCGGACGCTGCACTTTTACGGCGACTTCTTCACCGCTGTGCAGACGCGCACGATAAACCTGACCAAGTGAAGCGGCCGCGACCGGTTCGACTTCGAACTCCTGGTAGACATCGTTTATCTTGCGGCCAAGTTCTTTCTCGATCCGAGCGAACGCAACGTCGTTCGGAAACGGCGGAACCTGATCTTGCAGTTCTCCAAGCGCGATGACGAACGGGAGCGGTAGAAGATCGGCACGCGTTCCCATCGACTGTCCGATCTTGATAAACGTCGGGCCAAGCTCGATCAATTTGTCGCGAAGCCAGATCGCCTGGACTTCCTGATTTGCTTCTTTGTTTGTCTCGCTGCCGATGACGAAGCGGCGCAAGACGCGAATGAATGTGTGGAGAAACCAAAGGCGAACGCCGTAAAGTTTTTCACCATAGACCGCGAGCCGCGTCATCCGCTCGGCTTTCTTCATCCGCTCTTCGGCGTATCGGAGGTGCATCTTTCGATGCGTGTCGTATTGGTCGAGATAAAGATAGAGCGCGAGTTTTCCGATGACCGCCGAGACGCTCGCGATGCGCAGGTAACCGCGAAGTCCCTCGTATCGCTTCTCGACGTCCGCCTCCTGCGTCGCGAGAAATTTCTCTTCAGCTCGACGCTCTTCGTCGGTAACGTACTTCGCGATCGCGAGATCGTCGGTCTTTACTACGGCATGATTACCGTTGTCATCGTAAGACGGCGCAACGCCGAATCGTTTTACTGCCGATGCCTGCTTGTCTGTTACTTCCTTCACAAAACTCCAAGTCGTCTTTCTGTTTCCGTGTCATCAGTGTATTCCGCGGTCGATTCTGCTTGACCAAGAAATACACAGGGAACAAATCTCATTCAGAACATCTTCCCTTTACACTCATAGTATTTCGAGCATATTCCGTACGCCCTCGTGACGGAAATAGTTCAGTGCCCGTCGGCTGTCTTTCTGGATCTGCGCCTTGAGCTCGTCGATGCCGTTAAACTTCCGCTCATCGCGAATGCGGTGCAGAAAACGCACACGGAGCACATCGCCGTAGAGATCGCCGTCAAAATCGAAGAGATAGGTTTCGATTGATGGTTCGACATCCGTTTCGAATGTCGGACGCACACCGATGTTCGTGATGCTGCGTCGCCAGGTTCCGTCAACTAGCGTTGCCGTCGCGTAGACTCCAAACTTTGGGATCACACGATTGTGCGGTTTTAGGTTGGCCGTAGGAAAACCTATCGTGTGCCCACGCCGATTGCCGCGAATGATCACACCCTCTACGCCGTACGGCCGTCCCAACATCCGACGTGCGAGATTCACATGCCCATCGTTCAATGCCTGACGCAACCGCGAAGAACTGATTCGTTGACCGCGAAGTCGCACCTCGTCGACCTCGTCGGCGACGAACCCGAGTTCGGTCGACATCTTTCTGAGCAGTTCTATGTTTCCGCCGCGGTCGCGTCCGAAAGCGAATCCTTTGCCGAGATAAACTTCTCTCGCATGCAGCCGATCGTGAACGATGTCGCGAAGGAAATCATCCGCCGGTCGTGCGGCGAACTCCTTCGTGAACGGAATCACGATGGCCTGTTCGATTCCGAGCACTTCGAAATTTGCGAGTCGTTGATCGAGAGTTTGAAGAAGCGGCGGCGCGGTCTTTGGATGTAACACCGCTCGCGGGTGGGGATCGAACGTGATCGCGGTCGCGTGTGCATTCGCCGCCTTCGCTCGCTCGACGACCGTTTCCATGATCCGCTGATGACCGAGATGAAGGCCGTCAAAAACGCCCAACGTCAAAACCGTCGGGCGAAGAATATTCGCGTTCTCAGTGCCGTGGAATATTTTCATCAGGTTCCAACAGTATAAGCGGTTTGGTAGCAAAAGGCGGAAACGCCAGCCGCATAGAGGTTTTATCTGCGGGCTTGGCGAGCTCTGCGTGGAAAAACCATCCCACGCAAAGCTCACCAAGCCCGCAAAGAAGACATGCCCGCACGGTGCGCAAGCCCGGCCGTTAGGGAGGGAGCTATGCTCGATGCGTTGATACAAACGAGTTCGTGCGAGTTCGTGGTTCCGGCAGGTCGCAACCACCTGGAACCACGAACCCACACGAAACAGCACGAACGTTTTCTAATCCCCCAGATGCTTCCTTGGAATCAGATAGTTCCTGACGTAATCACGAACAGCGTCGTTGAGGGTAGTTGTCTCAGCGGCGTAGCCAGCGGCACGGATACGTGTGAGATCTGCCTGGGTGTGATATTGGTACCGATCGCGGAGATGCTCGGGCATGTCGATGAACTCGATCGCCTTATGTTGATCCAACGCGTCAAAGATCGCGTCAGCAAGCGCGTTCCAAGTGTTCATTCTTCCCGACCCGACATTGAACAACCCGCCGCCGCTGCGTTCCATAAAATGCAGCGTCATCTCGACAGCGTCCTTCACGTAAACGAAGTCGCGACCAAACTCGCCGTCCGCGTAATCAGGATGCGCACTCTTGAAAAGTTTGAGCTTGCCCGTCTCATTGATCTGTCCGAACGCTTTGTTAACCAGTGATCGCATGTCGCCCTTGTGATCTTCGTTCGGACCAAACACGTTGAAGTACTTCAGACCAACGACACGATCAAACATCCCATTCCGCGCCGCATACTGATCGAAAAGATGTTTCGAGTAACCGTAGACATTCAGCGGCCGAAGCTTGTTCAACTCGTCGGTACCATCATTCATCCCGGCCGAACCATCACCGTAAGTCGCGGCTGACGACGCGTAGATAAATCTAATGTTATTCGCGACAGCGAATTCAGCGAGGTCTTTCGTGTACTGATAATTATTGCGGAGCATATAGTCCGCATCGGTCTCGGTCGTCGAGGAACACGCACCCATGTGCAGGATCACGCCGGCGTCTTTGTGAAGGCCGAGGTCGTCGAGAAAATCATCGGCGTCGATGTAGTCGGCAAACTTCAACGGTGCGAGGTTCTTCCATTTGTCGGTCTCATCGGCTCGATCGACAACTAGTATGTCGTCATGACCGAGCTGATTCAGCCGCCATACGATCGCACTGCCGATAAACCCTGCCCCGCCTGTAACAATGATCTTCGTCATTGAAAGTTATTATCCGCAGATAGTCGGAGATGGCAACCGCACGTCAGAACCGGAAGCGGTAGGTTGATGGGACGTAAGAGTCTTTCTGGTTCGCCGATCGGCGGCATTCGGGAGACGTGGGAGATGCTCGATTTCTGTGGTGATAACAACATAAGGTCCGCGAGGAAATCGTGGTAAGCGCGTTTAGCCGCAGATGACTCAGATGACGCAGATTTTTCTGGATAGGTACCGAGAACCTCGATAGCTCGACACCTATCTAGAGAAATCTGCGTCATCTTCGCGATCTGCGGCTAACTGCGCAAATATCCTCGAATTCCCACCCTACTCCGGATCCGCCGGAACGATGCCCGCTTTCAACATCGCATCCACACTCGGAACAAAATAAATCGACGACGAGAGTGCTGTTGCGAAATCCAGAAGTCGGTCGGTCTTCGCGATGCCGTCGTCGCCGACTCCGTACATCTGTCTCAGCATTCCCATCGTCACCGTGATGTCGTTCGAAAAACCAACGAACATGATCCCCGCTTCGTTCGCGTTACCGAAGTTCGCATTTCGCCGAACGATCTCTATCTCCTCGCCGTTTCTCACAAACTGATTGCGCCCGACGTGAGAAGCTTCCGGAAGCGGCGATAACTCGTGACTTCCCGCTTTGGTCCGTCCCCAGACGTGCTCGGCTTCGCGAACGGAAAGGCTCCTAAGCTTCTCAACCTGCATACTCCATTTCTGGATCAGCACCGTTGAACCACCAGCTCCTTTTGCGCCATCGGGAATAATTGCGACATCGTTCGCGCGAAACGGATTTGGATTTGCGACGCCGTCGGCAAAGCCGTCGAACGTGATGTTGTTGTGATACGGGAAGCAAACCACCTCGCTCACGAGCTCGGCGAACGGACGCACCAACATCACAACTTTGCTCATGCTGTCATACAAGGTCGCGGCGTTTGACTGCGTGATCCAGATCCAAAGATCGCACTGAGTCGCGGGCGCGATCGCGCCGTTCGTTCCTACGATGTCGTTATCAAATGACGAAAGATTATCAGGCACATCCTCCGGATGTATTCCGCGCCAGAGTTCGGGCTTGAAACCCACGACGACATTGGCCGTTCCACCGGTTAACTGATGATGCTTGTTGAGCGTCGGATCACCGATACCCGTGACGTCTGACTCCCAGAGCTTCCCAAGCGTCTTGAAAAGCCGGCGACGATCTGCGTCGTCTCTCAAACGAAATTGAAGATGAACCTCGTCGCGTGCGACGACCGAAAGCATCGACTGTGGAATTGCCATACATGTTCTAACTCAACCGCGCGACGACCTTACCCTTGATGTATTCACGGGTCACCGCGCCGTAGTGGCGGCTGTCCGTACTGTCGTCCGGATTGTCGCCGATCAAGAAATAATGTCCTCGCTCGTTGATCCGCTGAACTCGCTTAACGACCTCGCTATTTTGTTCAACCGGCTGCTTAGCAACAACAATATCGCCGACCTCGATCTCCGCGTTGCGGTCCACCAAGACGACCTCACCGTCTTTCAACGTGGGATTCATCGACGTGCCTTCGCAAATATACTTGTGTCGTGAACCGAGAACGACAAGCGCCTTCTCGAACAGGCTTGCAGTAGGCAATTCTTTCATCACTCACAAATCTCGCTTGCCTGCGCAATTAGCCACAGATCACGCGGATGACGCGGATCAGAAATCGGTTCTGATCTGTGTCATCTGCGTGATCTGCGGTTAATAGCGCTTACCACCCCAATATGTAGGCAAACATCAACGGGGCAACGATCGACGCGTCGCTCTCGACGATGTACTTCGGCGTCTTCGCCTCGAGTTTGCCCCATGTGATCTTTTCGTTGGGCACCGCACCCGAGTATGAGCCGTATGAAGTAGTCGAGTCGGAGATCTGGCAGAAGTAACCCCAGACCGGAACATTGTCGCGTTGCAGATCTTGATGAAGCATCGGCACGACGCAGATCGGGAAATCACCTGCGATGCCGCCGCCGATCTGGAAAAAACCGATCGTTGAATCCTCGGTCTCACGCGTGTACCAATCGGCGAGCTGCGTCATGTACTCGATGCCCGTGCGGACAGTGTGGACGTTCTCGACATCACCGGTCATCACGTGACCGGCAAACATATTCCCCATCGTCGAATCTTCCCAACCCGGGACGACCATCGGTAGATTCTTCTGCGCGGCGGCGTACATCCA
>DATEOJ010000293.1:0-45424 GCA_035274235.1 Pyrinomonadaceae bacterium | reverse complement strand
CCAAAGAACTCATCGTTGTGACTGTAGGTCCGGCTAGCCGGGACAAACCTATATCGTTTGTGGGTCGGCGTGATGATATAAGTCTCTCCCACCGTCACCGAAGTGAAACGATAGTATCCGAAAGCAGTGGTCGTTTGGACCTGCGTTCCGTGAGGCCCCACCATCTCTACGCGGACGTTTCCGATCCCTCGACCGGCGGCATCAACTATCCGACCACCAAAGTCCGCCGGCGCCGGAGTCGGCACAAGCATGTTGATGTTCACCGACGTCTGCTGCCCGTCCGGGTTCGTGATCACGAGCGTCTTTACACCAGGCGTCGCCCCGGTGGTGTTCAGATTCACCGTAACCTGCGTCGGCGAGTTGTAGGTAACACTGTTGACAACAAGCGCCTCCGGAGAGAGCGGCGGACTAATGCTCGCAGAAATATGATTGAACGGTAATGCCGGTGCCGCGAGGTTCGGACCCGGATCGTAAAACCCGGAACCGTTTACTGGTACTCCCGTAACGACGACGTTGATCGACGTGAGTCCCGAAACGATCGACGATGGCACCGCCGTCAGCGCAGCCGGCGGAGGTGGTGCGATCAGTCGAACGCCTCGTACTCCATATGTGTTCGCTCCGTTCGAGTATTCCTGAAACGTCCACATGGTCATGTCGTCGCCCGGGTCCACCGTCGTCGCCGAATAATCACCCCAACGGCGTCCTCCCCCGCCACCCGGATCCCCGGCCGGATTATAGGCGGTCGCTGAGGCAGTGTATCCCGGAAACGCGACACCACCCGGCCCCTCACGCATCGTCCCAAGTGTATCCCCCGCCTGGCGACCGGTGACGAACGCGTTGATGCGCTCATTCGTTCCGGCGATGCTCATTCCGAGAACCGCATGACCTTGACCGCTGACAGCGATCGTAGGAATCCAGTAGTTTCTCTGGTTCGCGTCGTTCGTCGCATTGTCGTCAAATAACGTCCCGGACTGAACGACGGTCGGCGTGCCACTCAAATTCTGTATCTCGTACCACCGGGCAGCGTTTCGATTATTCGTCGCTCCGGCGACGCCCGTGTTATTTACTCCGATGTTTTGAGCCGTCCACAGACGTCCGTTTCGGATCATCGCCGAAAACAAACGATCGTCAAGTGCGTCAAGTCTGCCATTAGTTCCGCCAGTGTTACCGAGATGCGGCACCTTCACCGGAAAGCGCGTCGTCAACGGTGTCGCTAGCGAGATATTTGCTGAGATCGTCGGAGCGGGTCCGAGGCTTCCGGGATTGGTCACGCGACGCAGCATCAATGTGTTGAATGTCGCGTTATCGACACCGATGAAGTAACCGAGGGCAGTTGGTCCGGTGTTCGAGGGGTCGGTATTATCCACACCGCGGGGCGAGAACGGTCCGGCTCCCGTCGCGGTCGCAACCATTCCCGGGAACGCCCACACGGTCAGGGGGCTGCCGGTCAGTGCCGGAGCCTTTGGGATAACGAATCCCTTCGTGCTATTGAAAGCTCCTGCGAGGGTAAACATGTTACCGCCGATATACATTGCAGAAGCGTCCACGCCGAACGACTGATAGTCGGTAAAGAGGGTCGCGTCGCCATTGAACTGATAAAACGTCCATACGGTTCCCGCGGTAATATTTCCGTTACTTGCCGCGTCCGAAACAGCTATGATCACCCGATTAACGCGCGTTGTCACCCCGGTCGTGCTGTTCAGCGTAACGTCGATAATGTTGAGAAACCAGCGATTCGAAATTCTGTCATAACGAACATTAGGATCGGTGGAAAAACTAACTTCTCCCGCGCCGGGAGCCGTGATAACACTCGCAAAAAAAACATCGGTGTCGACGTTGAGCACGCCGTCCGCGGCAGGAGCCACAGCAGACGTCCCCTTGCTGAACGTCCGCAACCGACCGTTGACATGGACAACGATGCTGTTCGGGCCAACCTCAGCCTCGGTATCGGGAGGAAACGCGCCGGTTTCGGTAGGTCCGGTCACGCCGTTGAAAGATGGACCGATCGTCTGAGCCGCGACCTGAGGTGCTGCAACGGCGTCGTCAGCCTTCGATGGCAACGGATAGCGATTCGCGTTAAAGGTCTCGCCCGGGCCGTCAGGAAGATTTGTGCGATCAGGACGCACTTTCTTGCCCTTGACGCCGGCTTCGCGTAGTAACTCGCGCGGCGACCTGTAAACTCCGAGGCTCGCTTGAGCATCCATGATCTCTGCCGTCGTCCGCATTGAAACCGCGGGCGCAGTGATACGTTCGGCGACAATATCCGGCTCGTCACCCTTCGTATCATCCTTTCGCGCTTTGCGCGAACTTTTCTTAGGCGTCTTGCTCTTCGTCGCAGACTTCCCGGAACTAGCACCGGAGACGCGAACTTGTCCCGATGCTGGAGCGGTTGTCGAAACGAGCAGTAACGCGCAAATGAATAGGGCGAGTAGTTTTTTTACAACGCCGTTAGGGGTTACGTGCATAGTATTCATACTTGACTGTCTGTTTGTAAGTTAACAGCTGCGTTCAATACCGAAGGTCTGGTAATGGAAATGGTTTGGATCGATGAAAAGAAAGCGTCAGCTTTTAGCGACAAAGCTTAACACAAAAGAGTTTGCAAGCGAAAAGTGTTTCACAAGGCGGCGATATCCGTTTAGGTTTCGCCGAAGGTCGGAGTTAGAATCAGCCATGCGGTGGAGAGTCTTCCTGGTGATTGCGGTTCTGGTCGGAGTCGGTTCAATAGAAGCGATGGCGCAGACAAAGTACACAGCCGTTCAACGCGGCGATTGGGGTGGCACCGGCATCGCGGTCGTGGTCAAAGACAAAACGGTCGCGATCGAATTCGACTGTGCGGTCGGCGAGATCTCAACACAATTGAAAATGGACGGTCGGGGAAAGTTCGTCGCTTTGGGAACCTATCGCAACGAAATGCACGGACCTATCCGCCTGAAATTCCAGCCAAAGCCGCAACCGGCTCGTTATGAAGGCCGTGTCTCAAGCAAGACTATGCGGTTCAAGGTCATACTGACCGGAACCGGTGAAGTCGTTGGCGACTTTTCAGCTGAACTCGGTAAAGCCGCGCAGATTCGTAAATGTCGTTGAGCAGTTACTCGACGGAAGTCGTGATATCTGCCGGAGGCGTGTCGCCACTCCAGAGCTGCGGCGTCTCCAACACCTCTTCGGTCTTATCCGGCTCGATCGCGTACTTAAGAACTTCGTCGATCATATCGACCGTATGAATCGTCAAGTCTTCACGAACTTCCTCGGGGATATCCGCAAGGTCCTTTTCGTTCTCCTTCGAGAGGATGAGTGTCTTCAGACCAAACCTGTGTGCAGCGAGAAGTTTTTCCTTAACGCCACCGATCGGCAAAACCTTTCCGCGAAGCGTGATCTCACCCGTCATCGCAACATCATGACGCGCACGTTTCTTCGTTAACGCAGAGACCATGGCCGTGGCAATGGTGATTCCCGCGCTCGGGCCGTCCTTCGGGATCGCGCCTTCAGGCACGTGAATATGAAGGTCCTTCTCACGGAAGTCCTGCGGATCGATACCGAGCTCTATTGCACGTGACCTGACGCAGGTCAACGCTGCACGCGCAGATTCCTGCATGACCTCGCCAAGCTTACCGGTAAGAGTGATCTCGCCTTTCCCGGGTACCAACGTAGCTTCGACTTGGAGGACGTCGCCGCCTACTTCTGTCCAGGCCAATCCGTTTACGAGACCGATCTCGCTCTTTCGTGCGATGTCCTGCTTGCGGAAGCGAATAGTTCCCAGCAGCTCGCGAACCTTCTCCGCGTCGATGACAAGACGAAATCCTTCCTTCTCATCCGACAGCACATACTTTCTCGCGATCTTGCGCAGACACGAACCGATCTCGCGTTCGAGATTTCGCACGCCGGCTTCGCGAGTATAATGGCGGATCGTTTCGAGAATTCCATCGTCGGTGAACTTCACCTTCTCCGGATCGATACCGTTACTCTCGCACTGTTTGCTGATCAGATGACGTTTCGCGATCTCAAGCTTCTCGCGTTCGGTGTAGCCCGACAGATTCAGGATCTCGAGTCGGTCCTGAAGTGCGGGTGGGATCGTGTGAAGCACGTTCGCCGTCGCGATAAAGAAGACGTGCGACAGATCGTAATCGACGTCGAGATAGTGATCGCGGAACGTGTGGTTCTGTTCCGGATCTAAAACTTCAAGCAGCGCGGACGATGGATCGCCGCGGAAGTCGCGTCCGAGTTTGTCGACTTCATCCAGAAGGATCACCGGATTGATCGTTCCGGCACGCTTCATTAGTTGGACTATCTGACCCGGCAACGCTCCGATGTAAGTTCGACGATGACCGCGGATCTCCGCTTCGTCGTGTACGCCGCCAAGTGCGAGGCGAACGAACTTTCGTCCCGTAGCACGCGCGATCGATTTCCCGAGCGATGTCTTACCGACACCGGGTGCGCCGACAAAGCAAAGGATCGTTCCCTTCGGATTCGCGACCAGCTGCCGGACAGCGAGAAACTCGAGGATGCGTTCTTTGATCTTCTCAAGACCGTGATGGTCCTCGTTCAAAGTCTTCTCCGCCTCTCCGAGATCGTTCAATTCGTCCGAGCGATTCTTCCAGGGAACATTGATCAGCCAATCAAGATACGTTCGCGAGACGGTGCTCTCGGCCGACATCGGCGGCATCGCCTCGAGACGCGAGAATTCCTGCAGGGCCTTCTCCTTCGCCTCTTCGGTCATACCGGCTTCTTCGATCTTCTTCTTAAGATCGTCAAGCTCGGCCTTCTCGTCCTTGCGTCCGAGTTCTTTATGGATAGCCTTGATCTGCTCGTTCAGATAGTACTCGCGTTGGTGCTTGTCCATCTGCTTCTTCGTTCGGGAGTGGATCGAACGATCGAGCTGACGTTTTTCGATCTCTGTTTCGAGTACGTCGACAAGCTTTTGCAAACGCTCCGACACGGAGATGGTCTCAAGCAGCTCCTGCTTCTCTTCAACCGAGATGCGAAGGTGCGACGACATCGAATCCGCGATCTGTGCCGCGGAGATACCGCGGAGCGAAGCGTGAAGCGCGTCGGTATAGGCGTCCGGTGAGACACGCAAAAATTGTTCGACAAGCGTGTGGATCTTCTGAAGAAGACCGTCGGTCCGGTAACCGGACTCATCGCTCGGGACAATGCGACGGACGTGAGCGTAGAACATCCCATCGGGGTCCTGCTCGACACGTACCGACTCACCGCGTTCGCGTCCCTCTACGACGACCTTGATCTGACCGTTGTCCTGACGCTGAGCTTGAAGGATTCGACCGAGCGTCCCGATCGAATAGATCTGATCGGAACTCGGTTCGTCGATCGTCGCGTCATGCTGAGTTGCGAGAAAAATATCGCGCTCGCCGGTCATCGCTTCTTCAAGCGCACGCACCGAACTCGGCCTACCGATCTTGAACGCTACCTTCGTGTAAGGAAAGATAACGACGTCGCGAATGGGCACCATCGGATAACGCCTAATGTCCGACGGCATTTGGTCTGTGAATTCTTGCATAACAGGGGAACCGGAGTTTGAGCTAATTGTATTGGGCTATGGGCTAGCTCTATTTACGCAAAAACGGCGTTGAAAAGCAACAAAAACGGTTCGCGGAAATAAACGCCTATTCGCGCATATTTTCTACGATTTTTATCCGACGCTCGATGGCGATCATTCAAGCGTTCAGACTGACCGAACGGGCTTCCATTTTTGCTACCCAAATCTGTATACTGGTCGTGGTCGCATTTACCCACACGATGAACGCCACTCTTCAGCTAACCGATTACCTAGAACTAACCGATACGTTTCCATGTCTCCGCCCGGTCGGCGAAGCATCACTTGAAGAAGCGATCGACCTTGTCGATGAGGCCATCCGTTATTGCCGCGATAATGAGGTTCGTGGGTTACTCGTAGACGTTCGTGGGCTAACGGGGTTCCCTGCCCCATCGGTTACCGATCGTTTTTGGCTAGCGTCAAAATGGGCAGAAACCTCTAACGGCCGAGTCGTAGTTGCAATGATCCAGCGACCGGAAATGACAATGCCCGACAAAATCGGCGTCACGTTCGCGATCAACCGTGGTTTAGTTATCGATGTATTTTCCGAAGAAGACGACGCGATGCTTTGGCTTCAGACGGCGGTGTAGTTATTGAGTAAGTTTACGCAGCTTCTTCCATCCGCGGACCAACCAGATCAAACACCGGAGCTTTTCTTTCGACGTGATCGCGTGTGATGACGAGGTCCTTGACCTTCTTGTCGCTCGGGAGAACGTACATCGATTCGAGCAGGATCTCTTCCATGATCATCATCAGACCGCGCGCTCCGACCTTGCGCTTGTGCGCCTGTTGAGCTATCGCCTTGAGAGCGTCCTCGGTGAACTTGAGGCTGATGTTGTCGAATTCGAACTTGCGCTGATATTGCTTTACGAGCGCGTTCTTCGGTTCGGTCAAGATCTGAATAAGAGCTGCCTCGTCGAGTTCCTTTAAGGTACCGATGACGGGAAGGCGTCCGACGAACTCAGGAATGAGACCGTAATGGATGAGATCTTCCGGCTCGAGCTTATCAACGGATTCATTCTGCCGCTGCGATTTCGACTTGACCTCGGCCTGGAATCCGAGCGACTTGTTACGCATGCGCTTCTCGACGACCTTCTCAAGTCCGATAAACGCACCGCCGCAGATAAAGAGAATGTTCGTCGTGTCGAGCTGTGTAAATTCTTGTTGCGGGTGTTTGCGACCGCCGCCCGACGGAATGTTCGCAGTCGTTCCCTCGAGGATCTTTAGCAATGCCTGCTGAACACCTTCGCCAGAAACGTCGCGAGTGATCGACGGGTTGTCGTCCTTGCGGCAGATCTTGTCGATCTCGTCGATGTAGATAATTCCCTGCTGTGCCTTTTCAACGTCGTTTCCTGCCGACTGGAGAAGTCGGAGAAGAATGTTCTCAACGTCCTCACCGACGTAACCGGCTTCAGTCAAGCTCGTCGCATCGACGATGCAGAACGGAACGCTAAGAATTCGCGCGAGCGTCTGTGCAAGCAGCGTCTTTCCGGTTCCGGTCGGACCGATAAGAAGGATGTTAGATTTTTGAAGTTCGACGTCGGAACGACGCTTGGCTAATTCGAGACGTTTGTAATGCTGATAGACAGCGACCGAAAGACGCTTCTTCGACTCTTCCTGTCCGATAACATACTCGTCGAGAAATGTACTTATGTCCTGAGGCTTCGGAAGAGTGGCTCGTGTCGCAGTGGTTTCCGTTTGCTCGTCGTCATTGATGATCTCATTGCAGATATCAATGCACTCATTGCAAACATAGACGCCGGGACCGGCGATCAGTTTCTTAACATCGTTTTGCGACTTACCGCAAAACGAGCAGCAAAGAAGTTCTTCGGGTCTGCGGAAATTTGCCATATCTAAATGCGGAGTGAGGAACGCGGAATCTGACTCCGCGTTCCGGTTTCCGCGTTATTTTTCTCGGTGCTCGATAACTTCGTCGATCAGTCCGTATTCCTTCGCCTGCTTCGGGGAAAGAATGCGGTCACGCTCAACGTCTTTTTCGACCTGGTCGAATGTCTGACCGCTGTGGTCAGCGATGATCCGCGACGTCATTTCGCGCATACGAAGGATCTCTTCCGCCATGATGCGAACGTCAGTTGCCTGACCTTGGGCTCCGCCCGAAGGCTGATGGATAAGGATACGCGAATGCGGCAAAGCAAATCTCTTCCCTCTCGTGCCGGCAGCCAGCAGAAGTGCTCCCATCGACGCGCACTGTCCAACGCAGATCGTCGTCACGTCGTTCTTGATGAACTGCATCGTGTCATAGATCGCCATGCCGGCGGTGATCGAGCCACCCGGACTGTTGATGTAGAGATTGATGTCGCGTTCGGGATCCTCCGCTTCGAGAAACAGAAGTTGCGCGACGAGAAGATTCGCGATCTGATCGTCGATCGGCGTCCCGATAAAAATGATGCTGTCTTTGAGAAGGCGTGAGTAAATGTCGAACGCTCGCTCACCGCGAGACGTTTGTTCGACAACCATTGGAACTAGGGCCATAGAATTCTCTCTCTAAGAACTGAAACCGGATTTATAACAGAAATGGGCGAAGCAGATATGTAAACCGATTGCAGATTCTACACCTATTAGAACCAAATGCAAGCGGTTAGTTTCGCCCGGTTACAAGTTGTCAATCTACTACTCGGTCGACTTCGCCGCTTTCTTTGCAGGAGCCTTTTTCTTCGGAGCCTTTTTCGGCTCTTCTACTTCCTCGGCCTCGGTCGCGGATGCCGCTCCGGCGAGAGTCTCGTCAACCCAATCGCCCTCGACAACCTTCGCTTTGGCAATCAACGCTTCGATAGACTTGCGAGTTCGCAGATTGTTTTCGATCGTACCGCCGCCGCCCTGTCGCTCGAGTGAGCTTCGGATCTCATCCGCCGACGTTTGGTAGTACTCCGCCATCTTCGCGATCTCTTCGTCGACCTCTTCCTTCGAAACTTCTACGCTTTCCGCTTCCCCGATCTTTTCCAGAAGCATAGCGCCGCGAACATCGCGTTCGGCCTGAGTCTGCATCTGCGAGAAAGCCATCTCGATGAAATTGTTATCGACCTTGTTAAGGTCGACGCCGCGCCCCTGAAGGTCATGAGCAAAGTTGTTCAGAAGATTTCTTGCCTGGTTCTCGATCAACGTCTTGGGAACCTCGAAAGCATTCTCTTCGATCAGCTTCGCGATCGCGTTGTTGCGCAAGCGAGCATCAGCGTCGGACTTTGCGTAAGTCTCGAGATCCGAACGAAGCTTCTTACGAAGATCCGCGAGCGACTCGTATCCTTCGTCGAGGGTCTTAGCCCACTCGTCATTCAGTTCGGGAGTTTCGCTGCGTCCAACCGATTTGATCTTTGCTTTGTAGTGGACCGTCTTCCCTGCCAATGCCGGCGACGAGAATTCGGCGGGATACGCAACGGTAAATTCTTTCTCTTCGTCTTCGCTGACCCCGATCAGGTTTTCGGTGAACGCCTTTTCAATCACCTCGTCGCCGAGTACTACTTCAAGGTTCTCAGCTTTGATCGGTTCGGCCTCCGGTTCGTCGTCGAAAGTTCCCTCAAGATCCGCGATGACCGTGTCACCGATATCCGACGCACGGCCTTCAACCGGGATCAAAGCCGACTCGGAATTCAGACGGTTCGCGATCAAATCTTCGATCTCGCTATCTTCGACCGGCTTAACTCTTCGCGTGACCTCGAGTCCGTCGTACTTCGGCATCGGTATCTCGGGCATCACCTCGACGTGAACGTGAAGCGCGATCGGTTGGGATCCGTTTACCTTTATGTTCTCGGCGTCATCGATGTGGAGATGCGGTTCGGCAAGAGGTTGGAGCTTGTGTTCCTCGATCGCCTCGGTGACCTTGGCAGGCAATACCTGTTGCAGGACCTCGTTCTTGATCTCCTCTTTGTAACGCAGCCGGATAACGTCCAGCGGTGCGTAGCCCTTTCGGAAACCGGGAACGCTCGCAGCCCGCGCATATTTCTCACTAACCTTGCCGTACGCATCCTTTAACGAGGCCGGGTCGACCTCAATATGGATCTCGCGTTGCGTCGGCGATATCTCTTTTAACTCTGTCTTCATCTACGAGAAAAAGGATAACTAACGGGTGGGTAAAAGTCGAACGGGCCTCAAAAGGTAAAAGGCAAAAAGTAAAAAGTAAATGGATCTGATAAATCCATTTACTTTTTACTTTTTGCCTTTTACTTACGAAGATGGTGCCGAGGGCGAGACTCGAACTCGCACGTCTTTCGACGCCAGATCCTAAGTCTGGTGCGTCTGCCAATTTCGCCACCTCGGCTTGTCGAATGCGGAACGCGAAACCCGGAATGCGGAAATCGTTCTGCGGACAATAAAGAATTTATCCAATCATGACGCGCTTGTCGAGTATCGCCTGGTTTGCAAGACTTGGTTAGATGGCTGTTTACGTTGACAAACTCATCGACTACGGTTGGCGGCACGGACCGTCGTGTCACTTGATCGCGGATTCGATCGACGAGCTGATCGAGTTTGCGGTGTCGATGGGAATGCGACGCGAGTGGTACCAACCAAAAAGCTCGCCTCACTTCGATCTAACAGCAGATGGACGAGCCCGTGCGGTGCAGATGGGCGCTATTGAATTGGATATGCGTGGCCTGGTCGCAAAGCTGCGCGAGCTGCGAGCGTTACGGAAGGCGGGTGCACCGGTCTAAATAAATGGGTCGGGAATTTCGCAGATTCTAAGGCAGATCACCTCGACAGTTCTTCTTCGTGCTCTTTTAGTGTACTTCGTGTATTTCGTGTTTAGAATTCCTGCGACTCCTCCGAATTTTATCCAAACGAAGAAAGCCTAACCACTAAATACACCAAACACACTAAAAGAGCACGAAGCAGGAGTTTACGTTGCAAATAATCCCGGCCTGCTGCCCGCCACTATCAAATCCGGCGTTGGGCATCGGTCGCAACGATCAACTCGCGTCTACTTCTTCAAATATTTCCGGTCGTACTCTTCCCACGACAAGCTAAAGTCGCGATCGTCCAGATACGAGGTTGTACCCGGGCCGACGTATTTGTTCTCGGCCTTCTTGAATAGCCTGTAACCTCCGTATCCCGCCGCCGCGAGCAGGCCGATCCAGAAGCCGTACCAGAGAAGCGATGTGACCAATCCGAACAGCCAGAAGAAAACCATCACGCCGAAGATCAAACCGAGAATCGCGAGTAGTAATTTAATAAATTTCATGGCGACCACCTCCAAGACAAAATAGCCTTACGAAATCGACACAGGCTTGTTCGTGCAAATTTTCGGGCTATCGTATAATCCACCTTTGCTGCCCGGCAGCTCTGTTATCTTGAGTACAACAATCACAATTGCGGAAGTTGCGGACGCTCTAAACGCGATCCGACATGGCGGTGGCGACGGCCGGGTGATCGACGTGACGCATGACTCGCGTCAGGCGCACGAAGGCACGCTGTTCGTAGCGATCAAGGGCCATACGATGGACGGTCACCGATTCGTCGACGATGTCATCCGGCGCGGTGCTGCCGGAATCATCTCTGAATACGACCCGCCAAAAGATTTCGCCGGCGCATGGCTAAAAGTAAAAGATGCGCGCGAAGCCCTCGCAAAAGCCGCGACCGTCATTAACGGCGATCCCTCGCACGAGCTTGATCTCGTCGGCGTGACCGGCACTAACGGGAAGACCACGACGACTTACCTCTGCTTCGCTCTTGCTCAGGCTGCCGGAATAAAACCCGCGATGCTAACGACGGTGGAATATCGCATCGGCAATAAGAGTGAACCCGCCGTGCGAACGACGCCCGAGGCGTCGGACACAAACCGGTTTCTGCGCGAAGCGGTCGATGACGGTTGCCGGATGGCGGCGATGGAAACTTCATCGCAAGCGATAGATCTGCATCGATGCGACTGGTTGCGATTCAAAGTCGCGATCTTTACCAACCTCACCCGCGATCATCTTGATTACCACCACACGATGGAGAACTACTTCGACGCAAAGAAGAAGTTGTTCGACGGACGACTGGGTCACAAACCCGAATCCGCTGTTATCAACATCGATGACGAATGGGGACAAAAGCTCGCGACGGAGTTGAAGGGTGCCGGGCAGCGAACGGTTACGTTCTCATTGGATCCCGCCGGCGGTGCGGACCTTTTTGCGGAGAACGTCGAAGTGTCGCTCGTCCGCGGAACCTCGTTTACGCTCAAGTCGCCGACGGGAGAAAAGAACATAAAGTCTCCGCTCGTCGGACGTCCACATGTCTACAACATGCTATCGGCGACCGCAGCGGCGATGGAACTCGGATACGATCTCGATTCGATCGTCGAGGGTCTCTCGAAATGCGTCGGGGCTCCCGGACGGTTTGAACGAGTTCCACACGACGGTGATTTTGCGGTCGTGGTCGACTACGCACACACGGACGACGCATTGCTGAATACGTTGAAGACCGCGAAGGATCTCACCGAAGGAAAGATCATTACGGTTTTCGGTTGTGGCGGAGATCGGGATCGAACGAAGCGCGTTCCAATGGGACGTGTCGCGGGTGAGAACAGCGATGTGGTGTTCATCACGTCGGACAAT
The DNA here is from genome assembly GCA_035274235.1 of Pyrinomonadaceae bacterium. Classification (GTDB taxonomy): domain Bacteria; phylum Acidobacteriota; class Blastocatellia; order Pyrinomonadales; family Pyrinomonadaceae; genus OLB17. The sequence goes on along the minus strand of DATEOJ010000293.1, from coordinate 33,331 downwards.
CCGCGTACGGAGGATCCGTTGAAGATTATCAAGGAGATCGAAGTCGGCGTTGCTGAAACCGCTTCTGAGTCTCACTCGGTCTCCGATCGCCGAGAGGCGATCTTCCGGGCGATCAAAGCTGCGCAGTCACATGACGTCGTGGTCATCGCGGGCAAGGGCCACGAGACCTATCAGATCGTTGGGAACGACAAGTACCATTTCGACGACCGTGAAGTCGCGATCGAAGCGTTGAAATCACTCAGCGACTAGTCCGCGTCTTCGCTATGCAATCCAACAAAGCTCGCTAGAAATTCCTTTTGCGAATCTGTCAGGCTGAGGAAGTGGACAGCGAAACCGATCTCAGAAACGAAGTTCGCTACCTGGCCCATAAATTCGACTTTCATTCCGTCCGTGAGTGGAATGAAAATTTTGACGAGTTCACCGTCAGTCACGTCTACGCTCGTCAGCACAAAACAACCTTTCTCGCTGACGTCGCTCAATGTGCCTGTCTTTCTTCCGTAGTGGTTTTCCCACTCGATCTCAAGACTAACCGCGTATCGTTTACTAGTGCGGCGTTCGTCACTCTTTCTCCGGTCAAGTTCACCCATTCTTAGTCATCTTTGCCAGCGCCGGCATCGCTAGCTGTCCCTTTATTATTCAAGTAGTAATAGACCGGTAATCCCAAAAGGATGAGCCCGATCCCGATAAACGATTGTGTAGGGGCAGTCATCATCGTGTTGATGAGCAGCCAGCCCGCGACAAGAAGAAATACGATCGGAACGATCGGATATCCAAATGCACGATAGGGTCGTTCCGCGTCCGGATACCTTCGGCGAAATACAAAGATCGACGAACCGATAAGCGCATAAAAGATCCATGAACCGAAGATCACATAGTCGGTCAGTGTGTCGAACGAACCTGACAGTGCAAGAACGCTCGCCCACACGCCCTGGAAGAGGACTCCGTTCACAGGAACTGAGTTGACCGATAGTTTCGCAAACGAGCCGTGCATCATTCCGTCTTGCGCCATTGCGTACGGAATCCTCGATGCACTCAGGATCGAAGTGTGAAGTGTTCCGAGTGATGAGAGCATCAACCCGACAGTGAAGATCGCAACCGCAACGCCCGTCGCGAGTGAAAGCACATCACCGCCGAAGAACTTGCTTACGACTACCATTGCGACCGAAGAGTTCTTTGGTACAGACGTGATCGCTGTGGGGTCGAGTACGTAGTAGTACGCAACGTTAACGCCGACATAGAGAAAAATCACGACCAACACGCTACCGATGATGGCGATCGGTATGTTGCGATTTGGGTCTTTAACCTCTCCCGCAACGAACGACAGATTGTCCCATCCGTCGTAGCCCCACAGTGCAGCAAGCATAGCCGCACCGAAACCGGCAAGGAATGTGTATTCAGCAGAACCGTATCGAACCGCCGCATTAACGCCTTCGCATGTACCGCTCGTCTCGACGAGCGAGAAGTTTGCAAAGCTGCCACCGGTGACAAACAAGAACGCCCCTAATCCGACAAAGAGCACGAGCGCGACTTTTATAAACGTCAACGCCGCCGCGATCTGCCCGCTCATGCTGACTGACAGGCAGTTGAGTGTGGTGAAGATCGCGATGACGACGATGGCAATTATCTGGAGCGTGCTTAACGTGAAGTCATAACCGAGAACGTTCGTTTGAAAAAGAGTCTGATCGAGCTTGTGATCTAGGTATTGGTCAAGGGCTCCTGCAAAAACGACGGCGACGCTCGCTTGCGAACCGGTTCGCGCAATGAACATCTGCATCCAACCGAAAAGAAAACTCGAGAGTCGACCGTAAGAGTCGCGAAGGAAAACATAAGGACCTGCCGCGTGCGGTTTCATCGCGGTCAGCTCGGCATAAGTCAGAGCACCCGCAAGCGACAGAAGACCAGCGGCGATCCATGCGATCGTCACCCACTCGGCACTTCCAACGTTGCACGTCATTACACGTGCCTTTAGAAACACGCCCGTGCCAATAACGTTTCCGATGATGATCGAGATAGCGGCGATCAAGCCCAGACCTCGGATAAGGGTCTGACGTTCGTTTACGGTTGGATCCATATGGTTCGTCGGGAAAGAGGCTAGCTGGAAGGTATATTACGCGAATTCAAAACTGTTGTCAGTTTCCAGCGTGCTAGAATCAGCCGCGTGCGAGAGATCGACGTCAACGCCGACGCGCTTGTCCGAGCGCTACTGCGACTTTCCAAAACAGAACCCGTCTGTATCCTCGACAGTTGCGGTGTTCGGCATCTTGGATCTCACCTTTTGATCGCCGGTATCCGTCCTACTGAGACCTTCGAGGTTTCTAGCGGCAACCCCGACGAAGTCCTTCAAGTAATTGACCAAAAGCTCTCCGGCAATCTGGCCGCGATCTTCACGTTGTCTTACGACTTCGGTGCGAAGATGCAACGCGTGCGGCGGTCGGGAACGTCAGACGAACCCGACGCGTTCCTAGCTCTTTTCGAAACCCTCATCGTCCATGATTACGACTCTGGTCGAACACTGATCGTCGGTGACGACGCGAAGTTTGATGTTCAGTTGTCATTCGAGTCGTCCGACCCTGAGCCGCAACCCGACATCGAATCCGGAGAATACCGATCAAACTTTTCTCGAGAGGATTACATCTCGGCGGTCGAAACGATTCGCGACTTCATCCGACGCGGCGACACCTATCAGACAAACCTCACGCAACAACTCACGGCACGTTCTAATCTCGAACCCAGCGAGATCTTCTTAAGACTCCGCCGTAACCACCCGGCGCCGTTCGCGGCATTCATACAAAGGAAATCATCCACAGTAGTCTCCGCCTCGCCGGAACGTTTCTTTTCGATAGACCGCAACGAAGACATCGAGGCCTCACCCATAAAAGGGACACGTCGGCGCGGATCGACGGTCACGGACGACGACCGATTACGAGCGGAACTTATCTCGAGTGAGAAAGACCGTGCTGAGAACATCATGATCGTCGATCTCGTGCGAAACGATCTGGGACGCGTTTGTGAGTTCGGAAGTGTTGCGGTCGAAAAGCTGTGCGACTTAGAGGAACATCCAACGCTTTTTCACCTGGTCTCGACAGTCCACGGCAAACTGAGACATGGAACCAGCTTCTCCGACGTCCTTCGCGCGACATTTCCGTGCGGTTCAATAACCGGTGCGCCCAAGATTCGCACCATGCAGCTCATCAATGAGATCGAACCGGCACATCGCGAGCTGTCGATGGGAGCGATCGGCATGTACGTTCCTTCGGGTTGGGATCTTGGCGACGTCGACTTCAACGCTGTTTACGACCTGAGCGTCGCGATTCGAACGATGGTGATCCGTGGCGACGTCGTGAAATTCAGTGTCGGGGGCGGGATCGTCATCGACAGCGATCCGAGCGATGAGTATGACGAAAGTCTTCTGAAAGCGTCGGCTCTACTGGCATCACTTATCGCTGACGCTCGTGATTCTACTTAGTCGTCTTTACCGTCCGGGGAGTCATCCTGATCGACCGCATCCTCAGATTTCGGAACTAGGAAGTAGAACGTTCCGGCCTTTTCAGCGGTTATGGGAGACCCGAAAGCTTCGGCCACAACAGCAAGGACAGGATCCGTCTTGTTGAATAGGGCCACTGGGGACGGTCCAACTGGTATATCCGGAGTAACCCCAATTCCCTCCAGCCGTTTGCCATCGCTCATCACCAAATCGCCCACCGACACGCTCACGAACGAAACCTGGTATGGCTGCTGCGTTTCTATCCTATTACCGTAGAGCGGCGTTGTGATTTCATAACCAACTGAGGTCATGACAGCTCCCGCACTAGTATCGCCGAAAACCTTTCCGCGTTTCTCGATCTGTATTGTCCGTGCAAAGACTTCAGACGCGGACGCAGACTCGCTGTCGATGATCACAGATAGCTCACCTTTGTAGGCCTTTTCGGCCGAGCCTGGCGCTGCACGTTGCTTAGCCGAGTCGCGAACCACCTCCGTACCGACGACGATGTCTTTCTCAAAGAACCGTCCGGTCAGATACATTTCCGTGGATACAAGGCCGCCACCGTTGCCGCGTAAATCGAGGATGAGTTTCTTTCGCGATCCGACTTCTTTCATCATTGAGTCGATAACTCCCTTTTCCACTTCGAACGTCCGCAACTTGCAGGCGATCACCTCTTCACTCACCACCTGGCATTTGTAAGGCTTCGATTGCTCATCTGCCTTACGCTTCTTTCGCTCTTCCTTGCGTTCCTTCGGCGAGAGAAACTTCGACTGGATGACAATATCCTTAGTCTTCCCGTCCGGATTCTGGAGTTTGAGCTTAAGATTCTCCTGGGGATCGAGACCGTAGATCAGGTAGTTGATGACCCAGTAGTTGTCGCGGTTCGGACTGAACGCGTCGAACGCCACGATTTCATCACCGGGCCTGAGTCCCTTCTTCTCGGCGTCCGTTCCCTTCTTAACGTCAACAACAAAACAGCGGTTGCCAATGAGCATCGATGTGAACCCGTACTCGACGCGGTAAAGCCTGTCGGGCGGAAGAAAGTTCGTGTGGGAGTCGTTCAGTTCGATAAGGACTTGGGCGATCGTGCGGTAGATCTGCCAGTTCATGTCCTGTTTCTTTATCTGCTCTTCGGCCTCTTTGAACCGCTTCTTCGAATCCATCCCGCGAACCGCGCGGTCGTAATATTTCTGCTCTAGAATTTGGCGGATGTCCGCCAGGATCAGCAGACCGCGTCGCCGGTTAGAACTACCATCGGACTTACCGGCATACTGGGCAGAATTCTCTTGAGCGCTGTGCACGACGCAGAAAAACGAAATGCATGCGATGACGAGCAAACAGGAGGCGAGCATGGGCCTCTTAAGGTTCTGAGTTACGAATGACATTAGTTGGGCCTCCCAGATCAGAAATGACATCTGGTAAGAATCGGATATTTTACCAAGCGAAGATTTGCCAGTCACATCACGCGGGAACAATTTTCCTTTTCGGGTTTCTAACTAGTTGCTCGAGGAGGAGAACAAATGTCCAAGCCGCAGATCAACGTCACACCACTCATCGATGTACTTCTCGTACTGCTCATCATCTTCATGGTCGTCACGCCAATGAAACCGAGTTCGCTCGACGCCCGGATACCGAGCGAGCCCGATCTCGACCGTTCAGTAATGCCCGACCCGCGCACGATCGTCGTGACTGTGGGAACGGATTCCTCGCTGCGTCTTAACCATTCGCCAAGCGGCAGCGTCGACGATCCCGGGTCTCTTATCGCAACTCTTGTTGGCATCTTCGCGGAACGAACTCAGAATCTTAGTTATGCGCAATCGGGCAATCCTGACGGAACGCCAAGAATCGAGAAAACGGTTTTTATAAAGGCCCCGAAGAATATCGATTATGGGACAGTTGCGAGGGTGGTTGACGCACTAAAGCAGGCGGGTGCAAGCCCGGTCACGCTGCAGATCGACGACCTCGATTAGCTTGGTTGAGCAAAAAATTGTTGTGTTATAATTTTCGCGTGTCGAGGCATATAGATGCGGCACACCGACACCCTACTCTCCGCCCGATCCACAAGCGTCGATGGTGAATTACTACGAAACACTGAAAGTTTCACCCAAGGCTTCCAGAACCGAGATTCGGTCTGCCTATCGACGACTCGCACGCAAGTTACACCCGGATAAGAACAACGGATCCGAAGAAACCGCTCGTGCATTCGCGGCGATCGCCGAAGCTTATGAGGTTCTGAGTAGTCCTCGCGAGCGTGCGACCTACGACAAGCGAATTCTCCAGGCGCAATACAACGGGTCTACAAACGGCGACTCGGTATTTACATCATCTAATAGCCACGCGCGTCGTTGGCGTCAGATGGTGTATGAGCACCGCTATAACGAGATCATCGATCGCATGATCGCCGAGGAACGGCGGGAGTCGATGGCTCTTCAACGGATCATATTCCCGACCGTTGCGCTCTTCGTCTCGACCCTGGTCGCCGCGATTCTCAAGCCGCACTTCTTCACGCTGCTCGGCGTACCGGGAATGATAATTCTGGGCACGTTGTTCGTGGTCGGTATGATCCACCTCATCGGTCGAGTTCGCGAAGCGATGGAGCGTTATGCGTATCATGGCGACGAGATCCACGACTCGATAATCGAATCTGAGGTCGGTTCTCAGAAGATGTATTCTCGCTTCGTCGCGGGGAGCTTTCTTGTCTTCGGAGTCCTGACATGCTTCGGAATCGGACTCTTTATCGGGAGTTTTATCGACCTTGGCCACCTTCCCCGACAGGCCGGCTTTTGGTTCTCAAACCCCGAATTCCTGTTCTATCCGCCTATTTTCGTGCTTCTAGTCGATTTGATGCACTCGATAGCCTCTCGAACTACCGGTCCCTCCGGGCTTGACGTTTCCGCAGACCGACAACTATAATTTCTCTTTTGTTTTAGGCAATTAAAAGCAGAGAGTACTAAATGGCTAATCATAAATCAGCAGAAAAGCGAGTAAGACAGAACGCGAAGCGTAACGAGATCAACCGAAGCAACCGCAGCAAGCTGCGCACGCAGATCAAGAAACTGCGGGGAGCTCTTGCGACCTCGGATAAGAACTAGAGCAACGAACTGCTCAACCCGACTGATTCGGTCATCGATAAGGCGGTGAACAAGGGCTTGATCCACAAGAACACGGCAGCCCGTTACAAATCGCGCCTTACAAAGCACGTTTCGGAACTCGCCTAGTCGAGTAACAGATTTTTCTCCTTTAGTTCACGGAAGCAGCCACGCGAGGCTGCTTCCGATTTTTTGTTTGGCGATCATGCCTCGGAGCGGTGCTACAATCCCGCTCGCATGGCGACACCCAGACAATACAAATACTTCGATCTCCTCATGGCTGCGTTCGTCGCGGTCCTGCTCTGCTCCAACCTGATCGGCGTCCATAAGGTCTCGTCCGTTAACCTTCCTTTCTACGGCGAATACATCTACGGCGCAGGCGTCCTCTTCTTCCCGATCAGTTATCTCTTCAACGACATCATGACCGAAGTCTACGGGTTCGCCCGCTCGCGACGCGCCGTCTGGGCCGGATTCGCGGCCCTCGTGTTCGCGTCGGTAATGTCGTTCGTTGTGGTATCTCTTCCCCCTGCCGCGTCCATGTCGGCCGAACAGCAGAGCGCGATCAACTTTATTTTCGCTCAGACCGCGCGGATCACACTCGCGTCGCTTGTCGCGTTCTGGGCCGGTGAGTTCGTCAATTCGTTTGTGCTCGCGAAACTGAAAGTCTTTACCGCGGGCCGGTTCCTTTGGATCCGAACGATCGGTTCCACATTCGTCGGCGAAGCAGTCGACAGTCTTATCTTCTATCCGATCGCTTTTCTCGGGACGTGGTCTAACGAACAGGTCGTGAGTGTGATGATCGGAAACTATTTCCTCAAGGTGCTATGGGAAGTCGTCGCGACGCCGTTCACTTATTGGGTTGTGAGCTTTCTCAAGCGTGTCGAGCACGAGGACTACTTCGATCGCAACACTGATTTCAATCCGTTCAGTTTGGAAAACTAACACAGCGATAACTGTGCTAGAATCCCTGACGAATGGCACTCACCCTCGATACTCCCATCGTCGAGTTCCACCGGCACGGTATCTCGAAACTCTCAGCCCCGATGGCACGAAAGCTGGCGCTTGCGGTAGCGGGTGAGTCAGCGAAGAGTAGTCCCGCCGACGCGACAGTCGAAGATCTACTTAACTACTTTCCAATGCGCTACGAAGATCGATCTAACCTTCTGCAGATCGATCAACTCTTCGACGGCATCGAAGGCTCCGTTGAACTTTACACGCGCGTCTCGGGTGGTTTTCAGGTTGGCAGAAACCGGAGTCCGAAGGCTCCGCCACTCTTTATCTTCGAGATCACAGGTAGCGACCCGGAACGGACAAAGAAGCCGGTTGTCGTTTGGTGGTTCGTCTCGGGCAGACAGGCCCAGCACGTTATTAATTACTACAAAGAACGGTTCGACAGAACGACACGTTTTGTCGCGTACGGCCGTTGGGAATGGGACTCGCGTCGCAACACTTTTGCGCTAAACATGAAGAACCCGAATGAACTCGAAGTGTTGCCGATGGTCGAAACCGGCAACACTGTTAACGAGTTGGCGGGCAAGACGGAGGACCCCGAGCTGGAAGAACTCGATAACACGAGCGATCCAGAGTTCGAGATGATCCACACCGCCCGACGCGTGCCGGTCTACCGGAAGCTCGGGCCATTCATGACAAAGCGGCTGCGCGAGATCATGTTCGCTGTCCTCCACTCGCTCGACCGATCATCGATACCGGAGAGTCTTCCGGACGAACTTCTCAAAGAGCACAAATTGATTCCTCGCTCGGACGCGTTAGTCGAGATCCACTTTCCGCCCGAGGACTCGACTATCCTCGAATACGAATCGTTCCGCAGCCGGGCACATCGTCGACTGATCTTCGAAGAATTTTTCTGGCTCGTGTTCACCCTCCAACTCATCCGTGGCGAACGGCAAAAAGAACCGAAAGGTACGGTGATCGAAATGACGCCGACGATCGACAAGCGCATGCGGAGCATCGCGCCGTTTTCTTTGACCGGAGCGCAGGATCGTGTGATCGGAAAGATCGTCGACGACATGACGTCAGACGCACCGATGAACCGGCTAATCCAGGGTGACGTCGGCAGTGGAAAAACAATCGTTGCGTTCATGGCGATGTTTGCCGCGGTCGAAAATGGATACCAGGCGGTGCTGATGGCTCCTACCGAGATCCTTGCCGACCAACACGCGCGTAATGCCGAACGTATTTTTGCAGAAACACAATATCGGGTCGGCATGCTTCGCGGAAGTATGAAAGCCGCCGAGAAAAGGCAGGTTCACGAAGCGATCGCATCGGGTGACGTGCAGATCGTTATCGGTACCCACGCGGTGATCCAGGATGCGGTTAAGTTCGACAAACTTGGTCTCGCCGTCGTAGACGAACAGCATCGCTTCGGTGTCCTGCAGCGTTCGGCCCTGCGTGACCTTGGCTACAATCCCGATGTTCTCGTGATGACAGCGACCCCGATTCCCCGTTCGCTAGCGATGACCGTCTACGGCGACCTCGACGTCTCTGTTATCGACGAACTACCTCCCGGTCGCACACCGATCAAGACCGTAGTGCTCGGTGAGGACCAGCGCGACGGCGTCTACCGCGGTATGGTTCGCGAGATCGATCTTGGCCGACAGGTCTACATCGTGTATCCGCTGATCGAAGAGTCCGAGAAGGTGGACTTAAAAGCGGCGACGAAGATGTTCGAGGAATTGCGCGACAAGATATTTCCGAAGTACAAAGTCGGATTGCTGCACGGGAAGATGAAGCCCGCCGAGAAAGACGAGATCATGCGACAGTTCGTTAGCGGCGAGCTGAACATACTTGTTTCGACGACGGTGATCGAGGTCGGTGTCGACGTGCCTAACGCTTCGCTCATGGTCATCGAACACGCCGAGCGATTCGGCCTTTCGCAGCTCCACCAACTTCGGGGGCGGGTCGGCCGCGGTGCAGAACAAAGCTTTTGCGTCCTGCTTACCGGCGACAAGAAAACGGCGGTCGCAAAAGAACGCCTCGGGATCATGGAGGAGACCGGCGATGGTTTCCGGATCGCCGAAAAAGACCTCGAGATCAGGGGTCCGGGCGAGATCCTGGGTACCCGACAGTCCGGTATCCAGTCATTCAAAGTCGCAAATATCATCCGGGACATCGAGATCCTCGAGGATGCACGCAAGGCTGCCGAGTCATACCTGGGCCCGAAACGACGCAGCCAAGCGACTTCAAGCCTTATCGAACGGGTCAAGACAGACCCGCGCTACGCACTCGCCAATGTGGGCTAACATCTTTTTTTTCTGGCTTTTTCAAATAATGTTGGAGTATATTACCCGTTGAAGTTCATCCTTAATACGCTGATCTGAAGTTAGGCTGCTGGAGAACCCACCGTCCAGGCACACGAGCGAACGACCGCGACTCAGGGGTCACGCCCGGATTACAAGACACGAGATGGAAAATCGACGCCCTCCCCGATCCAACTCTTCTGGTCGAAAGCCATATTTCGACCGGGGTCAGGGTGCGCCCCCGTATCGTGGCGGCAAATTCAGAAGCCCCGACGGTAATAAACAACAGTCCTCGCGATCGACGGACGGCAACACCGCTGACGGGCGGGGTCAGGACCGGGGACGACGAAACTACGACCCACAACGTTCGGATCGGCCGCAGGGTAAAAGCAACTTCAAGCGAAACGACGGCCACTCGGGTTATGGTGGGCGAAAGTTCCAACCACGGCCAGGGCAAGACAGAAATCGTCCGGGAGGTGGAAAGCGTCCGCCTCCGGTCGAGAACTTAATAAAGATCACATCAGATGCCCAGATCACCGACGGCAAGTTTCGCGGGCAAACGCTGGTGAACTCGGATTCACCCTATACAGTCCCTACACCCCGAAAAGTTCGTGATGTCACGTTCAAGATAATTGCCCGACGCGTCAAAGCCCGACGCTTTCTAGACCTCGGTGCCGGCGTCGGCACGATCGGTATAGAGGCGATATCGCGGGGAGCGATGCTCTCGACCTTCGTCGAACGTTCGGCTCGGTGCTGCAATTTCATCCGAAAAAATCTCGATGCAGTTGGGATCAAGGGCGGTCACGGCGAATTGGTTGAGATGGAGATCCTTCCCTTCCTCAAAAAGTCGGCGAAGCGAAAACGGTTCTGGGAATTTGTCTATCTTGATCTGCCGGAGTGCGACGAACGAACTGAAATACTAGATCGCCTAAGCAAGGGTTCGGCACTTTCACCCGGCGGGCTTCTCCTCATCGAACACGCCTCCGATGCTCCTCATCCGGAGAATCTCAACAAGCTAAAACGCTGGCGAGTCGTCGACCAAGGCGAAACAATTGTCAGCATTTATGAGAGAATCTAGGGCGAGTACTGAGTTCAAATGTCGAGCCGCATAAGCCGACCGGTCACCTAACCGGTACTCACAGCGTTATGCGTATTATTGCCGGCGAGTATAGAGGCCGCGTCATCAAAAGCCCACCCGACAGCCGGACGCGACCAACTTCAGACAGGCTTCGGGAAACTCTCTTCAACATTCTTGCTCCACGGATAGGCGACGACACGCGCGTTCTTGATCTCTGCGCCGGCACCGGTGCGATCGGGATCGAAGCTCTCTCGCGCGGTGCGGAGTTTGTTACGTTTGTCGACAAATCGCGACGCTCCTGCGCACTCATCGAGGAGAATCTCGATCTGCTTGGCATCGACGAGGCGAAGACGGAAGTTGTCGCGCTGCCTGCCGAGAACTTTACCGGCCGAAAGCACCCGAACGGTTGGGACATCGCCTTCTTCGATCCGCCGTACGAAACAAACTACTCGCTCGTACTTTTTGACTTCGGTTCCGAAGAGTCTACTCTCCTTCGTGATGACGGAATTCTGATCGCAGAGCATCACGCGAAGAATATCCTTCCTGACGAGTCGGGTAATGCCCGTCGTTGGCGGCTACTCAAGCAGGGCGACACTTGTCTTAGCTTCTATGAACGGAATTAGCGAGCGACCGACCTTTAGCGCGGCGTTTGCCGAGTGGACTGGCTCCAATATCTCCGCGTGCTCCGCGATCTCCCCGTTACAATCACGCGTTGCAGCCCCGACTCAAAACCAAGAATGAAGATTCTCATCTGGCTGATCCTTTGTCTGATCTGGGGTACCACATGGATCTTCATTAAGATCGGTCTGGACGACCTCCCGCCGATAACCTTTGCTGCGGCTCGATTCATACTCGCGATCGTCATACTTATTCCCGTCATCTGGTCACGACGTCTTCCCTGGCCGCGATCCGCTGCCGAATGGAAACTGATCGCGTTGACCGGATTCCTGCAGTTCTCTATTAACTACAGTTCGGTCTTCTGGGCGGAGCAACATATATCATCCGGGCTCGCCGCGGTGCTTCAAGCAATGATCACCGTCTTCGGACTCCTACTCGCTTGGATATTTCTTCCCGCCGAACGCATAACGAAACTGAAAGTATTTGCCGTTTGTCTCGGAGTGGTTGGAGTTGCCGTGATCTTTATCGAGCAACTAAGAATCGAGAGCATGATGGCGTTCGCGGGGTGTGTCGCCATAGTTGCCGGTGCTTACGCCGCAGCCCAGGCGTCGATACTCGTTAAGGCGCGAGGCAGTTCCCTTCATCCGGCGAGTCTTGTCTGCGCTCAGATGATCTGCGGTCTCCCGGCGATTGTCATTTACGCACTCATCGCCGAAGGAAACCCCGCCTCGTTCAACTGGACGTGGAGCGCTGTCGGGTGCGTTCTCTATCTCACGATCCTCGGCACGATCGCCGCATTTTGGCTTTACTATTGGCTATTAAGTAGAATCGAGTCGACCAAGGCGATGATGATCTCGCTCGTCACACCGCTTATCGCGGTCGTGATCGGAGCGATCTTTCTCGGTGAACGTCTTCCAACGCAGACGCTCTTCGGAGGATTGCTGATCGTCGCAAGCGTTGGGCTCATCGCGTTCCGGCGGCGAAAAGTAGCGACCGGCGATACGGTTTCTGCTAAGAGTTCCTAGTTCGTGATGCTTCGTGTTGTGTTTCTTCGTTCGGTTTCAAAAGGAATGAACGGCTAAACACGAGCCAGGCGAAACATCGGGAAGCAGATCGATATCTATGTTCTTCAGATTCACAACAGCGGGCGAATCTCACGGCAAGGCACTTGTCGCGGTCGTCGAGGGTTTGCCTGCAGGACTCGCGATCGACATCGCAGCCATCAATCACGAACTATGGCGCCGTCAGCAAGGCTATGGCCGCGGTGGTCGTATGAAGATCGAAACGGATGAGGTGCAAGTTCTGTCCGGTGTACGACACGGAAAGGCCCTCGGGTCGCCGGTCGCGTTGATGATCGAGAACCGCGACTTCGTCCACTGGACTGACATCATGTCGGCAGAGGCGATCGAAACGGAACCGAATAACCCGCGCATCGTTACGCGTCCGCGACCGGGTCACGCCGATCTTGCGGGAGGACAGAAATACGGCGCTCGAGATCTTCGAAATATTCTCGAACGATCGTCCGCGCGAGAGACGACATCGCGAGTCGCAGTCGGAGCGATCGCCAAGCAACTCCTCAGCGAGTTTGGTATTGAGATCCGAAGTCACGTGGTGAAGCTCGGAAGCATTCCCGAGACACCTCTCGATAAAACGTGGGATGAGATATGCTCGATCGCCAGTGACTCGCCGCTCAGCTGTGCGGACGCATCTACTCAGGCCGCGATGATCCAACTTATCGACGCGACAAAAGAAAACGGCGACACGCTAGGTGGAATTTTCGAAGTCGTTGCTCGAGGAGTTGTGATCGGACTCGGCTCGTCGTTCGCGTGGAATGAAAAACTGGACGGTCGAATTGGACAGGCGTTCATGTCAATCCACGCCGTGAAGGCTGTTGAGATCGGAGACGGTGTTAAGAATGCGGGGAGGCCGGGCTCGGAAGTACACGATGAGATCTTTCCAAACGCGGAGCCTCTCGCAAACGCGGACGGCGGAACGCGGAATGCGGAATCTGAAATTCCAACATCTGCAGATTCGGCAAACGACACTTTACCCGGAACTGGTACGAACTCCGCGTTCCGCGTTCCGCAATCCGCGTTAACCGGTTCCACATTCAGACGGCGGACAAACAGGGCCGGCGGTCTCGAAGGCGGTATCACGAACGGCGAAGAGATCCGCGTTCGTGGTTATCTGAAACCGATCTCGACTCTCAAGAAGCCGCTCCGCTCGGTCGACATCAACACGAAGGAAGCGAGTGAGGCCGCATACGAGCGGTCGGATGTCACGGTAGTTCCCGCCGCAGGTGTGATCGGCGAGTCGATGCTCGCGATAGTGCTCGCAAACGCGATGCGTGAAAAGTTCGGAGGCGATTCGATCGAGGAAATGAAGCAGAACGTCGGCGACTATCAAAGACAAGTCGCCGAGTATTAGGATCGGGGCGTTTCCGAGTTTACTCTACGGACTCTTTTACTATCTTCACTGGTTTTTCGTAACCTTTGTGTCGCACAAGATTTATCGATCTTAGCTTCACGCGGCCGCGAACGGAGCCACTTTTAGTTTCGGAATGCTCGTAGTCGATGGTGTACGAGAACTGTCCCATCGACAGTTTCTTACAGAGATCAGCCTCAAGATGAAACGAGAATGCGTCGGCGTAATGCCCGAGCGACTCCTCGGCGTATCCAAGCAGATCCAATTCGTCCCCTGACAGATAGACCGGAATGGAACCCTCGATCGCGTCACATCGGTCATACAGACTTCCGAGGACGTGTCTTCGCGAAAGCGACAATATACCTAACGCCATTTGCTAATACCTCACAAGAAAAAGGCCCCGGCGATTGCCGGGGCATCCGGTTTTAAGGGTGCCTTAAAAACTACCAGCGCTGTCCGCGATAACCGCCGCCACCACCGCCGCCGCGATTATTTCCGCCACGGCCACCACCGCCGCCGCCGCTTCCACCACGGCTGGCCTGGGGCTTCGCTTCGTTAACCTTGAGCTGACGACCGTCGACCTCTTTACCGTTGAGCTGTGCGATCGCGTCTTCACCTTCGCTCTGCGACGACATTTCGACAAAGCCGAAACCGCGCGAACGACCGGTTTCACGGTCTTCGATAATGTTTGCTGACTGAACAGTTCCGACCGTCCCAAACAAGTCTGACAGGTCCTGATTCGATGTATTGAAGGATAGATTTCCTACGTAAAGCTTCATGTGTCTAATTTTCCTTTACCGCTGTTCTGCGGATGTCTACGAAGTAACGAGGCTGGCTTGACGTTTGTCCTGAAAGGAAACGGCCCGGTCTCGGATACTCAAAAAATCTAAGAGCTACTTCTATGTTTTCTAACTAATGCCCGCTCTCAAACTTATCCAAAAACCGTTAAAGACGAAGCGCGACCCGAAAAAGCCTCGAGCCGCGAGAGTAGGTTTGCGGGCTCTACACTGACATGTTGCGGCTGGAATGGCAAGTCTACGAGCATGGGATTACTGGTCGCTCAATTGCACTTCGCCCGTCAAAGGCATAGAGTTAGGCCTCGAATCGTGAGGTCATTGCGAATCCGGTTTTGCAACCACACCAGCAATAGGGCATTCTAACTGTGCCCGTTCGCGATCGTTTTAAATTTTTGCAGTTGCAGGCTCGGGTTCTAATCACCTCTCCTGATTCCATCGCGTCCTCAAGAATTGATGAAGATACTTTTGTACAACCCGGACAACGGCGTTACACGGAACTTCATGCCGCATCTCTGGATGTTCCTGTTGCAGGCTCTCACGCCCGAGGGACATGAAGTCATGCTCATCGATGGCAACGCGAAAGCGATGGCACCGGATGAGCTTGTCGAATATTGCTTAAAGGAAGAAGTTAAACTTGTCGGGATCGGATCAATGACGCGCATGGTGGCGAGGGCATATCTCGTCGCGGATGCGTTGCGCGGAGCCGGGATCAAAGTTGTGATGGGCGGTCCGCACGTTACGGAATGTCCTGACGAAGCTCTGGGCCGAGATGGCGGTCCGCGTCACGCCGATGCTGTCGCACTCGGTGAAGCTGATGCTACTTGGCCGCTGATCGTAAACGATGCGGCGAACGGTGTCCTCAAGGAAATCTATCAACCCGAGACCGACAAACAAGGGAACGACGTCAAACCAAGTTTGCAGCCCTATCCGCATATCCCGTGGGAGACGCTCGATCTTGAGCAGTTCAGTTTGATTCCGAAGTTTCTCAAACCGGTAATGTCTAAATTCGGTGCCGGTTGGGGGAAATTTTTTGTCGTACCCATTGAGACGGGTCGCGGTTGCCCTTACGGTTGCGAGTTCTGTACGGTTACTGGATTCTTCGGAGACTCGATCCGGTTTCGAACGAACGAAAGCGTTGTTGAGGAGTTGTTGCGTCTAAAGGAGCGGGCGAGACATGAACGTGGCCAGATCGCAGTCTTCTTCATCGACGATAATCTTGCGATCAACAAGAAACGTTTGAAGTCGCTCCTCCGCGACATTATCGCCGCGGACGCTCAGCTTCCCTGGGTTGCGCAGATCAGTGCGAACTTGCTTGCCGATGAGGAGCTGGTCGACCTCATCGCAGATGCGGGGGCTCGTTGGATCTTTATCGGTATGGAGTCGATCGATCCGGCGAACATGGCCGACGTCAACAAGACGTTCTCCAAACCAGCGAACTACAGGGATGTGCTTGACGGTCTCGCGAGGCGGAACATCTATGCCATAACCTCATTTATCTTTGGAATGGATAATGACACCGATGGCGTTGCCGACCGCACGGTTGATGAGATCGAAAGTTGGGCTCCGGGATTACCGGTGTTTGGTCAGCTCACTCCTTTCCCTGCGACACCGCTTTACGATCGCCTGGATAAATCGGGGCGACTTGAGCGCCGACACCACTGGCTAGATTTTGCGCCGTTTGTCATGGCTCACGCTCCGCTGAAGATGTCGATCGAGAATGCCAGGCAGGAAACGTTACATGCTTGGGCGCGGAGTTACAGCCCGGAGCGCAATCGAGCGGCAATCGAATCGATACGGGACGCTCCGATAGACACGCGCATCAGTCATCTTGCAGCACGTCTCTTCTTTCGGGGTATCTATTTTCCGCAGTTGGGCACGCGAGCGTGGCTTCGGTTGCTATACGCGAATCGAGGGTCGATCTTCTCTCTCGCGCGAGAAGGTTTTGCGACGTGGCGCCGATCAAAGAGTGGACAACAAAAAGAACCGCGCCGAATGGCTGCGGCTAAGACCGAAGAGATCGTTGCACCGATCGAATAGAGTAATGGAAAAAGGCCGGAGCGTTCCGGCCTTTTCATTTGTCAGTTTCCTAGCACGGTCCGCATTTTCGTTTTTATCGAGTCCTGCACCAGGATCGATTGGTCAGGCGCCACCTTCAGATCTTGTAGCGTCTGTCCGAGACTCTTGCCTCTAGACATACCGATCAGTATTGAGTCCGACGTCACGTTCGGATAGCGGTCGCCCAGATTGTCAGCCGCCATGTGGGCCGAAACAAAGTTGCCGTATGTCAGGTCCGGATTCCTCACCAACGCAGCTTCATACCGCGCCCGCATCTCTTCCGGCGTCGTGCCGAGTTTCTTCGAAAGACCTTTATACCGGTTGAGATCCTTGTCAGTCAGCTTCGCTGCCTTTTGTTTTGCATGAAGCTCCTTCTGGTCGCCACCCTTTCCGTGGCCGTTCGACTTACCCGGCGAGTTGGGGCTTGTGGTGGTCGAGATATCAGGCGTCGAGTGAGAGCCTTTGCCCTGTCCCTGTCCCTGTCCTTGGCCTTGGCCTTGGCCTTGGCCTTGGCCTTGTCCTTGTCCTTGGCCTTGTCCTTGTCCTTGTCCTTGGCCTTGGCCACGCCCCTGGCCTTGGCCACCACCGCCACCGCCTTTTCCTTTCCCCTGCCCGAACGCAGTCGCTCCGACGGAGAGGCTAATGATCGCGGCCGCCGCAAATAGTGCTAAAGACTTGATGTTCATTGGTTCTATCCCCTTTACGAGCGTCATTTGGAGAGGAGAGATTTGGTCCTACTCGTGTACCGACGATTATACAGCGGTACCGACGATGTCGTCTGTTTTATTTTCCAATGTCACGGCGATACTGCATTCCTCGCCAAGAGATACTCTCGACGGCTTTGTAGGCTGTGGCGAGGGCCTCGTCCAGAGTGTTGCCGGTCGCGGTAACTCCGAGGACGCGACCACCGGCGGTCGCGAAGGATGGAGAACGAGGGATCGGGGATGAAGAGGACGGAGTACTGGCATCGGCCGCCTGCCCATACATTTTGGTCCCGGCATGAAAGACAGTCACATTTTTGATGTCAGATGCCTTTTCTATGCCGGTAATCACATCACCGGTTCGAGGCTTTTGCGGGTAGCCTTCGGAAGCGAGAACTACACACGCCGAATTTCCTTCACGCCACGAGATCTCAAGATCGTTTAGTCCACCATTGATCATTGCTTCGCATATCGCGACAAGGTCGGTTTCGAGCCTTACCATGATCGACTGCGTCTCGGGGTCACCGAAGCGAACATTGTACTCAAGCACCTTCGCCCCGCCGTCTGTCATCATCAGTCCGAGAAATAGAATTCCCCGAAAACGAAACCCGTCGTCGATGCAGCCATTCAAAGTCGGTTCGATAATGTCCTTGATGATGGACTGAAGTTGCGCTGCGGTAAGTAGATTCGCATCCGTAACTGTACCCATCCCGCCGGTGTTGGGTCCCGTGTCGCCTTCGCCAACACGCTTGTGATCTCGAACTGGCGGCATGAGCGCGAAATCCGTACCGTCGGCAAACATGATCAGCGAAACTTCTTTGCCCTCGAGGAACTCTTCGAGGACGATCTTCTCAGCGGCGTCAGCTCCGACAAGAGAGGCGAGCTCGTTACACGCGGCGATGGCTTCCGAACGATCGGTCGCCACGACCACTCCCTTGCCGGCGGCAAGTCCGTCCGCCTTTACGACCACGGGTTCCGTAGCCGCACCGAAGTGACCTGCCTCGAGGGTCTCGATCGCTTCACCGGGAGACAATGCCGTATGAAAGCGCGCCGTGGGTATGCCGTGTCGCGACATGAACTCTTTTGCAAACGATTTGCTCGACTCTAGTCTGGCCGCACTCTTCGATGCTCCGACGATCTTCAAACCTCGCGATTCAAATTCATCCGTAACACCAAGAGCGAGAGGCCCCTCGCCTCCGACAAAGGTCAGGTCGACGGATTCGCTCTCGGCAAACTCGGCGAGTCGCGTAATGTCGTCAGCTTTGATGTCAACGCATTCGGCGACTTGCGCGATACCGGCATTCCCCGGTGCACAGAACAACCTTGTAAGTCGATCGCTACGCGAAAAAGCATCGCAGATAGCGTGCTCGCGTCCGCCCGAACCGATCACCATGACTCTCATATTTTCTTTATAAAACGGCGGTAAATGATATATAATCGGGGTCGCGCGTCAGCCTTGACAGTGCATTCCAATCGTACTATCGTCGAGGACGCACCTTATCAAGAAAGACCGCGTTCAAATTTTCTAAAAGCTTCTGTAGTAGAATCTACTACAGACTTTTGCTTTTACCGAATTTTGAATTCGCGACCAAGAATGTATCGTCGTTGCCCCCAAAGAAGATACATTTGCTCGAGCCGGTCGGGTCACCTGGAGGCCGGCTAATCGACACAAGGACAAGGAGGGTTGCGTGATGTCCGACAGTGAATCGTACACGACGGAAGTTGCCCCTGAGACGACGCTCACAGAAGTCGTTGAATTTGAGGACAAATCAATTCTTTGCATCGACTGCGGAAGTAATTTCGTATGGACAGTCGGTGAACAGGCCTTTTTCCGAGACAAAAAGCTTCAAAACCCGCCCAAGCGTTGCAAGGAGTGTAAGCAGGCGAAGAACGAACGCCTCGCGGCCATAGCGGCGGCGCAGGCGTCTGGTGTTCGTCAGCGCATCGAGGTTGCCGTGAACTGCGCCAGATGCAGCGAAACGACGACCGTACCTTTCTACCCATCACAGGGCAGGCCCGTTTATTGCCGATCGTGTTTCCTCGAAATGAATCCCTCGGTCCTTAACGGGAACGGGAAAGGCTAGGCCTGGTAAGAGGTAAACGGTAAGTCGTAAGTGCTGAATGAGGCCTCCCCTTCAGCACTTATCACTTACCGTTTACCTCTTCTAACGTTTACCGCTATCCACCAACGTGAACATTCGGACGCATCTCGGGATCCGGCTCTGCTTGCCGCAGGATCTCCCGGGTAACAGGAGCCGTGTCGCCTTCACCGAGAAGAATGTACCGAGCAAGGTACATGATCGGATTTCCCTCACTCCATCCAAAGTAGACGTGCGGGATCTTACCGGTCTTATCGCGAAGATATAGGAGAAACGCCGCGATCGCATTCGGGACTGCCGGCGCCTGTGTCCGCAGGATCTTATATCCCTCGATATCTATCCCGCTGATCTTCAGCTTGCCCTTGAACTCCGACGCATCGCCGGTCTCGATCTCGTAAAAGACGATCGGATCGGTCGCCGGGATATGATTGTCGATCCTCTTCTCGTGCTCTTTAAATCGGTACTCCGACGTATCGCCGGTTTCTCGCCGGTTTGTAACGATCCGTATCTCGCCCTCCGCCGACAGCTCGTTGATGAACGCCTGGGCAGTTTCGTCCAGCTCGATCTTATCGATACGGATCTCGGTCGATCGCATCACGCGTGAAATAAAGGACGCAGCGATTATAGAGAAGATAAAGAACGATGCGATCTTGATACCGTCGGGCCGCTCAAAAATATTCGTAAGCGTCGTGTAGATAAACACCCCAGCGATTCCCGCAAACATGAACCGCCACTTATTTCGATTCCGCCACGCCGATATCGTGACCGCTATCGCGGCAGATGACATTAGTACGAGCACACCGGTCGCGTAAGCTCCGCCCTGTGCATCGACGTCAGCGTCGAAAATGATCGTCACCGCAAAACAGATCGCGGTGAAGACAAGAACGAGTGGTCTTGTCGCACGTGCCCACTCCGGAGCCATTCCGTAACGCGGAAGATAACGCGGAACGATGTTGAGCAATCCGGCCATCGCGGATGCCCCGGCGAACCAGAGGATCAGGATCGTGCTCAAGTCGTATAGGGTGCCAAACCCGTCGCCGAAATACTTGTGTGCAATGAACGCAAGCGCTCGACCGTTTGCTTTACCACCCTCGCGAACCAAGCTCGACTCGATCTCACTGCTCATGCATGCGCAAAACGGGCTTGAGTCGGCGAGTTCCTCACGCTCAGCCGCGTTCGCACAATCGATCTTCGGGCAAAACTCCTCGGCGGGTATCAGGACGCTGGTGACGAGGCTGCTGAATATCAACATAAAGCTCATGATCACCGCCGCGGTCATAAGCAGCTTTCGCGTGTTCTCGATTCGGTTCGGGCTCTTAACGAGCGGCATCACCGCAACGCCGGTTTCGAATCCGGAAAGTCCGAGCGCGAGTTTCGGGAAGACTAACAGCGAGAGCCCGATGATCGCCGGTATGCCGCTGAGACCCCACGATGTCTTCGTGGCAAAGAGCGCGGTCTTCCAGTTCGCGAGAAGGTCGGCGTGCGTGAACACTTCATACATGCCGCGAGCGATAACGATCAGGTTGAGGAGTAGAAATATTCCTACAAGTACGACCGCGATACCGATCGCCTCACGAAAGCCTTTCAAGAACACGAGGCCCAGAAGAGAGAGAAGGATCAGCGTAACGATAACCGGGTGGTCGAGAAACGGCATCGTCGCGTGGACGAATGGGTTCTCGAGTACGTGCGCGGTAGCGTCAGCAGCGGACAGTGTGATCGTAATGACGAAATCTGTTGCGACGAACCCGAGCAGAACGAGTACGAAAAGTTTTCCCTTCCAACGCGAAAGAAGCTCCTCGAGCATCGCGATCGAACCTTCTCCGTGCGGACTGTGCTTTGCGACCATCGCGTAGACGGGCAGCGCACCGAACAGAGTCAGAAGCACGAGTATCAAGGTCGCGATCGGGGATAGGACGGACGCGGCGAGGAATGCGATTCCCGGTTGGTAGCCGAGTGTCGAGAAGTAGTCGACGCCCGTTAGGCACATTACCTTCCACCAGGGATGTTTGTGATGTATTGAATTCTCGGCTTCGAAAGGGCCTTCAATTTCCTCAACCCCTCGATAGATCCATTTCGAGAACGAACCCTGCGGTTTCTTGTTCGGCATCTTTAAAATGAGAAGGGCCGCGTATGCAAGTCATTGCTCACGCGGCTCCAGTCTCCTGAGCCAATATGGCTTGTCTCCCATTAATGCCTACGAGGTTAGCTGACGGGCTAGAACATGGAAGTGTTCCGCATAACTGCTTAGCCCCAAGACCTGGTTCCCCCGTGTCGCAATTCTAAGAACTGCGACTTCGGCCCCTATTATCAAAGCTGAGAATATACTCCTAGAGAACCGACTTTGCAACCACGTTTCCTAGCCGCCGACGTGTACGTTCGGTCTGCGTTCCGGGTCGTCCTCAGCCTGCCTCAGAATCTCTCGCGTGACAGGTGCAGTGTCACCCTCGCCGAAGAGGATGTAACGCGCGAGATAGACGATCGGATTACCTTCGCTCCATCCAAAGTAAACGTGCGGGATCTTGCCGGTCGCATCCCGAAGATGAAGCAGTAAGGCGGCGATCGCATTCGGCACAGCCGGCGATTCCGTTCGAAGTATCTTGTAGCCATCGACGTCGACGCCGCGAATCTTCAGACCGCCGGTGAATTCCGATGCGTCGCCGAGATCTATCTCGTAAAAGATGACCGGATCGGTCGCCGGAATATGGTTGTCGACACGCTTCTCGTGTTCTTTGAAGCGATACTCACCGACGTTCCCGATCTCGCGCCGATTCGTGACGATGCGTATTTCGCCCTCGGCCGCTTCCTCGATGAACTCCTGGGCCTTTTGATCAAACTCGATCTTGTCGACTCGAATCTCTGTCGTCCGGAGGACGCGTGACACGAACGACGAAACGATAATGCCGAGAATGAACATCGACGCTATCTGAATACCGCTCGGCTGCTCGATGATGTTGACGATCGTCGTATAGATAAAAACTATCGAAATGACAAGATACGCGAGCCATGACCGGCTCTTGCGTCGTCGCATCGAGATCGTCACGGCGACCGCGGCTGACGTCATCAAGACGAGAACACCCGTCGCGTAAGCACCGGCTTGAGCGTCGACTTCCGCACTGAATAAGACGGTGACGATCGCACAGATGCCGGTAAATATCAGGACGAGTGGTCGGGTCGCCTTCGCCCAGTCCGGCGCCATTCCGTATCGCGGAAGATATCGCGGAACGATGTTAAGCAGGCCGGCCATTGCGGACGCACCTGCGAACCAAAGGATGAGTATCGTTGAAGCGTCGTAGGCGGTGCCGAATCCTGCACCAAGATATTCATGGGCGAGAAACGATATTGCACGACCGTTCGCCTCTCCGCCTTCTGCGATCTTCTCATACGGGATCAGCATCGATGTCACAATGCTGCTCCCGATAAGATAGAAACTCATGATGATCGCTGCTCCCGCCAGGAGCTTCTTTCCGTTTCGGATCCGGCCCTCTAGATGTGCCTTTGCTTCCGGTGGAAGTTCGGCGGTCTGCATTCGAGTCGCGTGGATGGCGTCGTTCTCGTCCTCCGGCGCTTCGACATCGCTTTTGACAAGCGGCATTACGACGACACCGGTCTCGAACCCTGACAAACCTAGCGCAAGTTTTGGGAAAAGAAACATCGCGTACAAGGCGATCCCAACTACGCTGCCTCCAACCGACGGATGTGCCCAAACGAGTGCCTGCCAATTCGCGAACGCTTCAGGGTGCACCGCGATCTCATAGAAGCCCGTTACGATCGTTACCATCGTCAGAACGAGGTAGACCGAAACGATAACTACCGCCAAACCGATCGCTTCGTTGAATCCTTTCAGAAAGACCGCACCGAGCAGTCCGATCAGAACGAGCGTGACGATGATCCGATGATTGAGGAATTGAAAGTTGTGTTCGACGAACGGGTTCTCGATGATGTGCGCCGTGGCGTCGGCGGCGGATAGAGTGATCGTGATGATAAAGCTTGTCGCAACGAATCCGAGCAGAGCAAGCACAAACATCTTGCCCTTCCACCGGGACAAGAGCTTTTCGAGCATCGAGATCGAACCGTCACCGTGCGGACTCTCCTCGGCAACACGCCTGTACATCGGCAATGCGCCGAATAGCGTGAGCAGGACGAGAACAAGCGTCGCGAACGGAGAGAGCGCACCCGCTGCGAGTAGTGCAATACCCGGCTGGTAACCGAGAGTTGAGAAGTAATCGACGCCGGTCAGGCACATGACCTTCCACCAGGGATGTTCGTGGTGGCGGCCCTCGCGCTCGTGAGGACCTTCGATCTCACTTACTTCGTTGAAAAGCCATCTTGTAAACCGGCTGCGGCTCGGTTGTTTCATTGGCCAAACGCAAAAATGCGGAGACGAGAGCATCTCCGCCTTTTTCTATCCAGATTGATTCTACGCCCCGCTTCTGACTCGTATGTCGCGCATGGAGGTTCGAACTATACCTAACTAATCAGACGAGTACAGTTTAACCATTCACGGTTGGACGTCAAGTTTCGAAGATTTTCTCGGGTAAGAAATGCAAAAGTTAAAGGGCGGCGTCTCCCACTCCGCCGCCCATTTTGGTCACAAGTCCTCACCCCTCGTGACCGACTGTTCACCGGGGAGGTGAACACATCGATTATGCATAATGTGTATGAAATTGCAACAAACTTTTCCGGCGGGAACTAGTCGTCAAAACCGACTAAACCCACGGAAATATCGGGGGAATTCTCGATAGTCAGGCCTCCGATCAAGGCGCGTTTGCCGCCTGTCGGAGACTCGAGATAGATGGAGTAGTCACCCTTCCGGGCGTTACGTTGGACACGTACGTCGAAGCTGATGACCGAGATCTCGTCGCCGTAATCGAGAGTTCGGCCACTGCCCGGAACCATAGCGAGATAAGACGTACTGAATAGGACGTTGAGACGTCGTGGGTCAAGGTTTCGACCGCCTAGATAGACGGTGTATACACGACCCGGATTGAGTTGAATGGCAATGTCGGACAGTTGACCATTGAGCCCGACGTGAGTGAGGTCGATCTCGCGGACTTGGGCACCAGAGACTTTTCCGTTAGCGATAGTCGTCTGGCCTGATATAACGACGGCCTCACCGATCAGCTCGGCCGATGCACCAGTTTTTTGTTTACCGCTTCCCTGCGCGAAGAGTCGATACCGACCGGAGTCCAACCCGGCGAAAACATAACTTCCGTCCGAGCCGACCTCCACACTTCCCTGAACGCGTCCGTCGGTGTCTTCGATCCAAACCTGCGGACGTCCGTTCACGCGTCCGGCGGCGATCTTACCTTCGATCGAACCGCAGCATTCAGTCGCTTCGTCGCGAACGCCATAGATCGCTCGAACCGCCGCAATGTCATCAGCCGATAGTGTTCGCGACGAGAAACTTCGGAGACCAAACACACCGTTGCGACCGTAGTTCGAATGCATCGACGATCCAAGGACCAACGAGTGGCGCAAACCTAGAAGATGACCGATCTCGTGCGTAAGCGTCGACTCGAGGTCGAACGTCCCAAGCGTCCCATCCGTTGAGAATTGCTCATACGGATTCAAGACGATGTCAGCCTCTGTGATCAACCCGCGGCGGTTGTAAAAAACACGGGTCGTCGCTGCTGCATTTTCGCTGTCTTTGGAAAAGAGGAGGACGTTCTCAGGAGTCTGAGCGATGGTTATCAGGCTGACTCCGTCTCCGGACGGACCGGATGGACTAACGTTCAGCTTGTCGCTGTTAACGAGTTGAAACTCGACGTCAGCCACGCCCGACCATGTGTCGAGGCTGCGTCGAAGAGCTCCGGCGACGTCACTGTCGCGCTTTATGTTCGAACTCTCACGCAACAGCGAGGCGGAAACTGCGATACGTACCGCGCCGGCCTTCCAGCGTAAGGTTCCGACGGGTTCATCGGCCGCGAATGATAAACTTCCTGCCGAGACCGCCGACGCTAACGTCGCCATCATCAGCAGGGAGCCTACGATCCGTCGCGGTCCGTTCATCGATTCTACTGTTCCGTATTAAGTCCCTCGATATTCTCGCGTCCTACATTTTCCAGATCCGCGAAAGCTACGATCAAGAGGAGTCCGACCAGCGACAAGGTCGCGAGCACATATAGGATCGAGATCTGTTCGAGGTAAATGAGGGTGCCGATGACGATCGCGACTGCAACGAGCCATATCATCGCTGTCGATCGTCGGCTTAGTTTACTTTGCTTAGCCGTCATAAAAAGATTGGCCGTCCGCAGCAGCGGACGACTCGTATGATGATATTGAACCAAATTTAGGTGGTTTGGACAACGCGAAAAACTTAGTCGACGATCCGCAGGGGCAACCCGACCAGCGATAAACTCGATGATTGGCGATTTTCGATGACAGGCGGCCGGGCTCTCGGAGGCTTTCCTTTAAGCGGCACGTCGACAACATCGAACGGTTTTAGCACCGGATCTTCCGCTCCTGCGGCGATCTTCTCGAGATCGGCCGGGATCACCTTTGTTTCGCGACCTTCCCTTCGAAAGATCGTAACGCTGCTCACCCCTTCCTTGGCCAAGCCTCCGGCCGTCGCAATCGCTCGCGAAAGTGTCAGTTGGTTACGAATGGGGATCTGCTGCGGCGTGTTGACACCGCCGATCCTGTAAACCGGTAGCGCTTCGGAGACGGTTACGATGTCGCCGCTGAGTATTTGGGGGTTAGCCGTTGGCTCGCCGCGCAATATCTCGGAAATGCGGATGTTTATCGTTTCGGCTCCGCCAGGCTGGCTTGCCTTCACGAACTCATCGCCGGTGGTTTTCTTTGGTTCCGTGCAGCTAAGCTTCGGGGGGCGAAAGATCGAGATGTCGCCGCTCGAGCGGTCAGTTATGCCGCCCGTCAAGACGAGGAGTTCATTCAGATACACCGGTCGTTTGATCTGAAATCTCTGCGGCGACCGGACCGCCCCGTTTACAAACGCGACCGCGCGGTTCGAGCGGTCAAGTATTCGCACGTGCACTTTTGGGTCGCGGAGGATCTTTCCGTACTGCCTTGTAATGTCAGTTGATATCTCTCCCTCGCTCCGGCATAACGCGAACACCTGCTCCTCCAGGTAGTCGAGTCCGTCGAGAAAACCTTCAGGGGTTATCGTGCCTCGCCAGTCATAGTCATAACTTCCAACAACATCAACCTCGATAAGGTCGCCGAAGTGAACTAACTGCGCCTGAGCACTCGACTCTGTCTGCGCAGACGCAACCCCGACCGCCAAAAAGGAAAGCAGGGCTAAGAACACCAGAAATTTGTCGAACGAGAACCGCACGTTCATTAGGGTTCGCCATTCTGCCGTTTACGTTTTTTCGAACGGCCGGTCGAATTGACCGTTCCCGGAACGGCAAAGCCCTTAAACTCCAAATTGCAATGGTCGCAAAGGAGATAGTAGCGAAACAAGATCTTCGACCATATAGGCGTATAACGGTAACCTCGTCTAACTCGCGAGCTACCGCATTTTGGACATCGTTGAGAAATCATCTATAGATCCGACCAGCGAACTTCTAAGGCAGTTCTTTCGGGGTTCCCGTCAGTTTAACTATCTCCTCTTTAACATGTGAGGCCACGTCACTCTCAAGATCCGGATCCTGCCGCTGCAGAATAAATAGTGCGTCCTGATAGAGACTCAAGGCGCGTTTCGGGTTGCCTTTGAAGGCCGCCCGGTCAGCCCTATCGATCAAGTCCGTGACTTTTATCTTCGACAATAACTCAACGAGAACGTTCCGCGAATCTGTTAGTGCCGGTTCCTCAGGATACGATCTTAAAGCAAAATCGACGACATCCAACGCCGCCTGAGCAGAGTCGAGTTTGCCCGCAATTTTATCATGCTTACTCGCTTCGCGGGTCAGATCCCGGCTCTCGATCTCCGCCCAGTGCAGCATGTGATAGTGATGATATTTTGCAGCTACATTTCGCCCGCGGCGTAATGCCGCGATCCGCGGCGAGCCAGCTCCGACACTTGGGAGCTCGCGCGTCACCGCTCCCAGATACTCTTCGCATAACTCGAACACTTCACGATGACCTTCGGCAAACTTCCCTAATACCTTTGCCGCGTCGGATTTCTTTGATATCTCATGCAGAATCGCGGCGTTTCGCTCGAGCGTTAATTTCGGAGGCCCATCATCATTTATGCGTCGCGTAATCCCACGAATGCTGCGATCGATCTGCCGCTGTGACGACAGGAAACGCTGTCGAGCTCCTCGCAAAACTACTTCGCGGACAATAACCGCCGCTGCCAACACCACCGCCGCCCCGATCCCGGCCGGTATCCAAGGCGTTTCGTCTGCAGTCCCCTCGTTCAGTATTCCCCACACCAGGAAGAACAGTGCGATCGCGACTGAAACGGCGAGTATGTAGAAATTCGATGCCGGCAGCCAGAACGGTCGCCGGTTTCGTAGACTTTCACCTCGATATCGCTGCATTCGTGTAGAGGGATCGGAGTGTGATTCTAGGGCCGCTTGGTCGGAATTATAGTGAATTTTTTGTTAGCGATTGTCAATTTTGTTCGACGAAACGGAGGGTCACCTTCTGCTATAATCGCCCACGATGAGCCGCTCGAAAAAGAAGCCGCAAGCCCGCCCGGTATTCGAGAGCATTCGCAAACCGACCGCTCCGCCCGGACAAAAGTTCGGCGACGACAAACCCGATGAACGAGCTCATCCGTCGCGCCGAAAAACGAAACATAAGAAAAAGATTAGTCCCGTGGAAGCTGATGGCGATTTTTAACAAAAAGAAAAACGTTGACGATAGCGAACCGATCGACAGGGTTTGGGCCCGACCGGAGATGAAGGTCACATTCCGGGCTGAGATCATGCCCGGTACTACCCGTGAGGAACGGACCTATCGTGTGAAAAGCGTTCGACCAAACGGTCGCGTCACGTTATACGACTTTCCCGACGAGCATCGTGAAGGCGAGTTTGAGCGGATAAATTTCTTGCGCGATATCGTGAAGTAGTTCGACCGGTCACCACTCGTAGACTTTCCCGACTTCAAGCGGCTCCAGATTATTGATCTTGAGGTTCTTTAGCTGCTCGATGATCGCCTCTCGGTGCATCGGCTTTAGATTGACCACGTAGAACGAGCAATCGGTCCGAGAACACTTCTCCAATTCAGACTTCAGTCGCGCCGGTGTTAAGTGGTGCGACCGCTTTGAGAGTTCCTCCAACTCATCGGGGAACGCACACTCAAGCAACACCGCCGATAGCTGCGGAGCTTCGTTCACTTCTTTCCAAAACTCATCCATTTCAGCGGTGTCGCCGCTGATCGCGATCGTCGCGTCTCTGTCCGAGATAAGAAAGCCCGTCGATGGGACCTTGTGGTTTACCTCGACGGACCGAAACGTCAGGTGCTTCACATCAAAGGTTTCGCCGGAAACATACGTCCGATATGCGAGGACCGGGCCATTATCATTCGCCAGCTCTGAGAATCGCGGGTAGACAGCCCAGTTGAAGACGTCGCGTTCGAGCGTCTCGATGACCGCTTGAGTGGAATGCACCGTGATCGGTGACGATAGTGTTGGGAAAAGGTCGTCGACAAAAAGAGGAAGTCCCGCTATGTGGTCCAAATGTGCGTGTGTGAGAACGATGTCCCGGACCCCGCTCCGCTGAGTCGAGGTTGCTGCCATTGCGAGGCTGCCTGCGTCCACTGCTACCGCGTCATCAATGACGAAGCACGTCAGATGCTGACTCGCGGAAGCTCCGCCGTCGTCGTTGAATGTGCTAGGCAGCAGCTGGACCTTCATATTATTCAGCGGGCGCAGGTTTGAGCTCTGCCGCCGTCGATCTCATACGTCACACCGGTTATCCATGAAGCTTTGTCCGAGGCCAGAAAGTAAATGAGCTCCGCGACCTCTTCCGGATCGCCGGGGCGTCCGAGCGGGTGGGTGTTCTTTGCGTTCGCGAGAAACTTCTCGTAGTCCTCCTCGCTCATTCCACCCCGCTTGTGGAGATTCGTTACTACGACGCCGGGATTGACGGCGTTTACCCGTATGCCCTTCGACGCAAGCTCGAGAGCGGAACATCGCGTCAACTGATCGGTCGCTGCCTTCGACACGCAGTAAGCAAGAACATTCGGAAATGCCCGCGGGCCGGTAACGCTAGAGACATTGACCACGTTCCCCTTGGTAGCCTCAAGATGCGGAACGCACTTCTGCATAAGGTAGAAGGTCGATCTGAGATTGATGTTCATCATCTTGTCCCAGTCGTCGAGGGTCGTGTTCTCGATGTTGCCGGACTTTATGATCCCGGCGGCGTTTACCAGCACATCGATACGACCGAACGTGTCAATCGTTTCGGTGACCAGTCGATCCACCTGAGACGTCTCGGTTATCTCACCCAGATGTATCTTTATCGTCCCGTCGCATTCACGCGCGGCGTCGCGAACCGAATTCAGTTCGCTTTCGTTTCTGCCGAACGCCACAACGTGACTTCCCCCGCGTGCGAACGCGAGCGCAGCGGCACGTCCGATACCGCTGCTAGCGCCTGTCACAACGGCGATCTTATCTTTCATAATCAGGCTATCAGGACTTCAACTATTTTGATTGCCTAGGATAACAACGATTTCCGAAATCGTACAAGCATAGCGATGACGACGAGAGTGGGAGCTCTTTGCAAAAAAAAGGACGCCTCGTTTAAGAGGCATCCGTACTCAACCCTTTAAGAGGACGTCTTTAGAGCTCGCTCGGTCGCGGCTGATTGAAGAATTTCTCGATCGCGGTCTTTGTCTCGTCCCGCTTGCGAGCCTGAAGGTCACTCACCCAGTTGGTGACGTTAGAAACCATTTCGCGTGCCGCTGCCCGTTTTGAGCGAACCTGCGGTTTTGCCACTGCTTTGATCTCTTTCTTCTTGATGACTTTTACTTTCATTCCTTCCTTCATTAGTGCGTTCCTCCTTGTTCTACTTCCTGCTGTATGAATTTCGTATGTTTTCCGGGTTGAATTACCCCGTTTTTATTACTGACTATGTTGGGAGCAATTGTTATGCCGTTTTGTTGACGTCCGGGGTTGAAGCTTTTTGCAAAGTTATTGATCACCGGCACTTCGGGTCGCTTCGATCATTGCAAGATGCAAACCTCACCGGCAATTTTTGCATTTCGCTAAGACACATAACGTCGGCAAATCGGTTCGGGTTCGGGCTTTTTTTGCTGCCGTTCCCTATTTCACTGCGTCCGACACAAAGAACGCTCGCGGAATAAAACCTTGCACTTCGCGGTATGTTCCTTGCCCGATGTTACTCCGATGCCAATTTCAGAGATCTTGATAGTCTATTTCGCGTTTGGAGCCCCGCTCGCGGTTTACCGGTTCCTCGAAACCCGAAAGGTGAGCAGACAGCGTCGAATCCTAGAGTCGCTGGCGACGTTTGTATTCTGGATACCTTTCGCCGTCAAACTTTCGTACCGCCACCTTACTAACGCGTCATCCGATACCGAATTCGTATCACCGCGAGCGAAAAAATATGATTCTGTAACAAATAAACGCGAGGAGGCTCTCGAGTCTGCAATGATCGCCTCGGGTTGCCGACTTTCAAGGCACGATCTTCGGGAGATCATCGAGCGTTATGTCGGCCTCTCAAATGCTGCGGCGACGAGCAGCGACTCCGCAGTCCCAGGTGACAAGATCGTTAACTTTCTCGGGGTCGCCGGCCGACCGAACGATCTAGGAGCAAGATGTCTGGCAAGACGCGAGCGAACCCGACTCGAAAGACATCTCGACGCCTCCCGTGAGTCGTTCCTGAGTCTGTTTGGCAATCTGTCCTCTAATGGCAAAGATCGATCTCGCGCAATACGCCGCGGGGTTGAGCTTGCATTGCTTCTCAATGACCTTGACGCGGCGGATCATCTCGGCATGCTCGAGTTCGATGTCGCGACACCCGAGAATGTTGATCCTGTCAGCGTTACTGCTAAAGCAAGCTTTTCGATCGGTCGTGCTGCACAAACGATAGACTGACCGTGTGGCCCTGGGGTTACCGTATGTTGAAAGAAATGTTAAATAACCGGTCGCCTCGTGGATGTTACTCCGATCACGTAGAAACTCGGCATGCTCTTCTTTGCGCGAAGCTACCGCAACCGGCGTTGCGCGTACGTTAACGCCAGTCTATCCTTCTACGAAGGATGCTCGTCCTGCTCCATCTATTCGCCCTTTTCCTACTCGTCCTTCTGGGCTTTTATGTCTTCGTCGCCGACCCGCGCAGCCGGGCACATCAGACCTTCGCGACCTTCATCGCATTTCTCGCGCTTTGGACGACCAAGGACTTAGTCTTTTGGAATTTCTACGACGCTGGCATTGAGCCGGGATGGTGGGTCGCGGCAAGTTTCGCGATCGCCGTGCTGATGCAGTACGCGTTGGTGGTCTTTGCGTGGGTCTTTCCGGAGAACGGGCGCACGCCGAAAAAGCGCGCCGCAGTACTTTTTGCTCCGGGGCTTGTACTAATACCAGCAGCACTCTTTGGTTTTCTCTCGGATGATCTCACGTTTGAGAATGGCCACTTCCGAATAGTCCTGTCACCACTCGCGTATGTTTTCGTCGGCTACGTCTACTTTGTCTTTTTCTACGGGGCATCGATCCTTTACCGAAAATATCGGAAGTACAAAAACACGCAGCGCGGTCAGCAGGTGGGAGCGATCCTCTGGGGACTGGTCATAACCGGAATCCTAAAGACTGTCGCCAACATCGCGATGCCGTACTTCGGTATCTACGATCTCCTCCCGTTCAGTTCGATCTTTGTCCTTCCCGGAGTTGTCATCTACGCGTATGCCATTTCGAACTTCAAGCTCTTCTCCCTACAAACCGCACTCGATCAGTTCCGTCTGTTTCCGATCACATACAAGATCGCGTTGAGCATCGCTTCCGTGGCTATCGTCAGTTTCCTGATCTTTCAGGTCCCGATCGTTTGGTGGTCTTTCAGTGGAGGCATCTCGACCGAAGGTTGGAAGCGTTATCTGGTCTTTAGCATCCTATCGGCGCTGGTACCGAATTTGTTATTGCTCCTTCTGGTCGTTCGAACGATCTCGCGCCCCCTGCAGAGGATCACAGTCGCCGCTGTGCAGGTTACAAAGGGCGACTACGGCACCGAGGTCGATCTAAGAAAGAGCAACGACGAGATCGGACTTTTAGCGAATTCGTTCAATGAGATGAGTCGGAAAATGGCGGATGACATCGAGTCGTTACGACGAATGAACGAGCAGCTTATGCGCGCCGACAAACTTGCCGCGATGGGGACGCTTGCCGCCGGTGTCGCGCATGAGGTCAACAATCCGCTCGCGTCTATCTCATCGTTGATCCAAATGATGCGGAACGAGAACCACCCGCCGGAGACCCTTGAGCAGCTCGACATGATCCAGAGTCAGATCCATCGCATCACACGCGTCACTCGAGACCTTACGGATTTTGCTCGTGCCCGCCCCGCCGCGAAGGCCACGATCGGTGTCAACGAAGTCATCGACGCCGCCCTTCGTCTCGCGGAGTTCGATTCCACGTTTAAGAAGCTGACTATATCAAAACGGCTCTCAGAAAATTTGCCCGACATTTACGCCGACGCGGATCAGCTCCAGCAGGTGTTTCTAAATATTTTCCTCAATGCCCGCGACGCGATGCCCGACGGCGGCGAGTTAACGATCGTAACTAACAACGGGGGACGGCAAGTAACGATCGAAGTACGCGACACAGGCAGAGGCGTGAACACCACCGATGCAAAGCATGTCTTTGATCCTT
>DATEOJ010000292.1:0-4998 GCA_035274235.1 Pyrinomonadaceae bacterium | reverse complement strand
TGATCGCTTTCGCGACGCGCGTTTTGACACGGCCTCGTGAGCTGGGGGTGTCGTTAGGACCGTAAATAGCCCGCGTAGGCGGGCGAAAGATCTCGCGTAAAGGTCTTCCGCTCGCTACGCGAGCTTTTGTCTCGTTCGACTTTCCCCCAGCTCACGCTGGGGGCTACGTGCTTTCACTCGCTACGCGAGTTGCATTTGTGACGATTGAGCGGCAAATCGCCGTGCGAGATCGATAGATCAAAACAACGACGCCTGTGTCTCGAGCCCCGACGGATCGACGACCTCGACGTTAAGAAATCGCTTCATCTTGTTCGCCGTCGCCGGTGCGTGACCTTCGAAATAATTGTCGACATAAATAAACACATCCGTCGCACGAAGCTCTCGAATGCGATCCGCCCAGCGGCTTATCTCATCCGACCGATCACGTTGGACGCGATCGAAGCTCGGGAGATCGCGGATACCCATCAGACGCACATATGCGAACGGGACATTCGTTTTCTCGAACGCCGCGAACATCACTTCTTCCGCGACCCATTTCCCGGCGACGAGGGCTAGAGCGACGCCGTTCTCGTTCAGCTCTTCAAACGTCCAACCAACAAACCAACTCGGATGGCGAAACTCGACCGCGAATCTGACATCCCTCGGCAACCGCGAGATAAAGTTCCGCAAGTGGACACCGTTCTCCCTCGTCGCTTCGAACGCCGCGGGAAACTGGATAAGGATGACGCCCAGGCGATCGCGCATTGTCGCGACGGCTTGTACGAACTCGTCCATCACCGGGAAACTCACACGACCGAGTGAGTACTCATGTGTTATTGCACGAGGCGTCTTCAGGCTGAACAGAAATTCATTCGGTGTCGACGAGATCCAGCCTTCGAGTGTTGAGACGGCCGGGGTTCCGTACGCGGTCGAGTCG
This sequence comes from Pyrinomonadaceae bacterium, assembly GCA_035274235.1. Lineage (GTDB taxonomy): Bacteria > Acidobacteriota > Blastocatellia > Pyrinomonadales > Pyrinomonadaceae > OLB17. The sequence continues at coordinate 4,082 of DATEOJ010000292.1, read as the reverse complement.
ACCTCGATCGTGTTGAAGACTCCGGAATACAGTTCGAGCATCTCCGCCGGCTTTGTCCCGCTCGGATAAAAGATAGTTTCGCCGCCGATCTGAGTTATCCATTCATCGTACTGCCAGCTCTGGCAGCCGATGTGATACCGCTTTTTGGCGGTGGTTGACCTTGTTTCGCTTTCCGACATCTAACGTCTATAATCTTAACCTTTCCGAACGCGCTCCCCTGCGTATTACTGGTTTTCTATGGCTAAAAAAGGTTCCATTCTCGTTTGCGACGACGAGGAGATCATGCGTGACGTGCTCGAGACGATCCTCTCGAGCGCGGGATACAAGGTCGATCTCGCGCGGACAGGCGAGGAGGCAGTCGAGGCGTATTCGCAGAAATCTTATGACGTTGTTCTCATGGACGTCTCGATGCCCGGCATGGGCGGTCTCACCGCGCTCGAGGGCCTGATCGATCTCGACCCGGAGGCGGTCGTGTTGATGATCACGGCTTACGCGACATTCGATACCGCGATCTCCGCATGGGAAAAAGGCGCACACGGCGTCATTAGAAAACCGTTTCAGAACGAACAGATCCTCGCGTTTGTCGCGAAGGGAATTAAGAACCGTCGGAAGGAAGAGGAACGTCTGACGCTTCGGCAGGTGATGACGCGTTCGGTAAGCCGCGACGCGATCATCGGACGGTCGGAGAAGATGGAGGACATCTTCCGTCTGGTCGAACGTGTCGCACCGGCCCGCTCGACTGTCCTAGTCACCGGCGAAAGCGGAACCGGAAAAGAATTGATCGCTAAGGCTATCCACGAAGCGAGTCCGCGTGCGGATATGCCGTTCGTTGTCGTCAACTGTTCGAACATTCCATCCGAGCTGCTCGAGTCGGAGTTGTTTGGTCACACAAAGGGAGCGTTTACCGGAGCGGTCGCGGCAAAGAAAGGACTGTTCGAAGTTGCCGACACGGGTTCGATCTTTCTCGATGAGATCGGAGATCTGCGACCCGAAACGCAGGTGCGTCTTCTTCGCGTGATTCAAGAACGCGAATTCACGCCGCTCGGGGATACGACGCCTTTGAAAGTCGATGTGAGGATCATCGCCGCAACTAACGTCGACTTGAAAGACGCGGTCAAGACCGGGACGTTTCGCGAGGATCTTTATTATCGTCTGTCGGTAGTGCCGATCGAGCTCCCCTCGCTGCGGCAGCGTTCTGAGGACATCTTGCCTCTGGTCAAACATTTCATTCGGAAGTACAACGACGAGAACCTTCGTACGATCTCTGAAAACCTCTCACCGGAAGTTCTATCGCTTCTCGAAAACTATCACTATCCCGGTAACGTCCGTGAGCTTGAAAACATCATTGAGCGGGCCGTCGTCATCGCGGTGACCGATGAGATAACCGTCGAGTGTCTTCGTCCGGAGGTTCGCAACCCGAGTCTCGCGTTCGAAATGATGCAGCGTGCGGAAGGAACATCGGCCAACATTGATATCGGCCGCGGAGTAAATTTCTATGACGAGGTGAAGCGTTTCGAGATCGATCTCATACGCCGAGCGCTTGAGCAGACCGGCGGACATCAATCCCGGGCGGCACGACTGCTCGGACTCAACGCGACCACCCTCAATTCAAAGATCAAGTCCTACAACATCCAGACCCGTTTAGGCAGCGCCTGATCTCTTCCCCCTCCTTCAGATGCCGCTCCGCCCGTTTTCCCAACGGTTCGTCCCTCACGTTGCCTGAACTTTGTCTGAAAAATGCAAATTTTCGTAAATTCATTCAAAGTCTTGTACCATTTGTCCTCCGATCCCAATAAAAAGTGATGCCATCAGTTAATTTAACTGGTCTGACCACGCTGGCACAGTAGTTGACTCTTTGAATACGTCATTCTTACCGTTCATTAGATAAATAAAGGCATACGTAAGTATCAATTCAATCTAGGAGGAGTACTATGAAGAGGTTTCTAACCGCCTTCTTGCTGGTTGGGTTTGTCGCTGTAGCTGCATTTGCTCAGGGAACCACCGGTGGTCTTTCGGGTACCGTTTCGGGACCTGATGGAGCACTGCCCGGTGCAACAGTTCTGGTGACCGACACAAAGACCGGCAAGGAAATTACCGTCACGACGAACGAGGAGGGATTCTACAATGTCCCGCAGCTCGAGTTCGGTACGTACACGGTACGCATTACCGCGAATGGGTTTAAGACCCTCGTGGCTAATGAACTTAAGGTTGACGTCGGCCGCGTGGCCAATCTTAGCCCGACGCTCGAGATCGGTGACGTCAGCGCAGAGGTCGTGGTAACGGCCGGTGCCGACATCGTCACGGCAGACACCGCACAGGTCAGTAATACTGTTAGCCCGCAGCAGATCCTCTCGCTGCCGTTGCTGGCCCGTAATCCGCTCGCCTTGACCGGTCTTCAAGCTGGTGTATCTGCAAACAGTGCACAGCTCACGACCATCAACGGTATGCGTACTACCTTCACGAACATCACGCGTGACGGTATCAACATTCAGGACACGTTCATCCGTTCGAACGCGACCGACTTCGCACCGGGCCGTCCGTCAGTGGACGACACGGGCGAGTTCACGATCGTGACCTCGAACCAGGAAGCCGACCAGGGCTACGGCGGTGCTCAGATCCGTCTCGTGACCCCGCGCGGTACCAAAGATTTTCACGGAGCTCTCTTCGCTTACAACCGCAACTCTGCGTTTGCAGCGAACACCTTCTTTAACAATCGGGCTGGTCGGTATCTGCCGACTGATAGCGAAGTAGTCGCCGGTCGACAAGTTGCCGGTACTCCGCGTACTCCAAAACCGTTCCGCAACCGAAACCAGTTTGGTGGAAAAGCCAGCTGGAAACTTCCGGTTCCGGGATTCGGTGAAGGTGTTCCGCAGATCTACTGGGACAAGGCTTACTTCTTCTTTGCTTATGAAGGAATTCGCGACCCGGTAACTGCTACGGCCACACGTACGATTCTTTCGGAATCAGCACGCGCGGGGACGTTCACATACAACCGCACCGCTGCCGGATCCCCGATCAACACCACCGTTAACGGAGCGACAGTCGCTTGTCCTTCAGGCTCAGCCGGATCGGTGTGTACGATCAGCAACTTCTTGCAGTATGCACAGGGAACGCTAACGATCCCGGCTGGCCAGCCGCCGATCCGAAGCACGACGTCGCCGCTTATTCAGCAGTATCTCAACACTATGCCTACCGCGAGCAACTTCACGGGCGGCGATGGTTTGAATACTCGCGGCTATCGTCTACTCCGCGGCTCGGATCAGAATCGCGACCAATACTCGATGCGCTTTGACGTAGATATCGACGACAAGAACACGTTCAACATCGTCTATAACTACAACGATGAGCTGAACCTTCGACCGGACGTTGACACCTCGGGCTTCACAGCAGCTCCGGATGTCGACCAGACGTCGAAGAACAAACAGTTCACCGGTGCTTATCGTCACGTGTTCAATTCGAACATCGTTAACGAAGTCCGTGGCGGATTCTTCGGAAGTGAAGTTCCTTTCAACCGTCTCTCGCCGATCGGCGATTACATTCTGGCAGTTCCTCTGGTCACCAGTCCGATGCAGTTCCTGAATCAGGGACGCAACACGAAGGCGTTCAACATTCAGGACAACGCTGACTGGATCTGGGGCGATCACACGTTCCGCTTTGGCGGACAGATGCAGATCTTCCGCGTCAACGCTTACAACGACGCGCAGATCTATCCGCTCGTCACGGTTGGCAGCGGTACGAATACCCCGAACTTTGCGCAGTCAAGCTTCACCGCCCTCGGTGGAATTAACACGACTCAGTTGGCAACGGCCAACGGTCTGCTCGCGCTACTCGGTGGCCACTACACCAACGTCACGCAGTTCTTCAACAAGCCGGATCTGGGCACTCCGTTCCAGCGGCTCGCGACGGAATTTCGTGCGTTCCGGTATGAGAACAACGCCCTCTACGTCGCCGACCGTTGGCAGGCAATGAAGGGATTGACGCTCAATCTCGGTGTCCGTTGGGAGATGTTCCCGGCCCTCAGGAACAATACCGGTAACGCATTGGAGCCGGTGATCACGGATCCCGATAATCCGATCCCGTCT
>DATEOJ010000291.1:0-9012 GCA_035274235.1 Pyrinomonadaceae bacterium | reverse complement strand
CCATAGACGGCGGATACAGATCGTGACGCGATGTCGAAGTAACTCACCGCGGCGAGTCGATCATTCAAACGAACGCAGATCTCCATCGCCTCGGACGGAACACTCGCCGGATCATCAGAAAGAAAATCGTAAATAGAATCGGGCACACCGAATTTGAATCGACGCTTGTGACGATCGAACAACTCTACCGACTCATCGGTGATCTGGATCGGTTGGATCGCGACTGAAAGATCGGCGTTCTGTCTCAACACACGTCGCTGGCTTTTCGAAAGGGTGAATTGTTCGAGAGATATTCGCAGTGGAATAACCAGCCGAATGTCGAACTCGTGAATGCCGAGACTATATCGAAAGAACTGCGTCCCGAAGTGACGCCATCCGTCGGCGAGAAGCAGGTCGAGTTGTTGAGGAGTAACGTGCGGCGAGTCGAAGATCTCGTTGATGTATTTGACGCCCGCTTCAAGCATCGGTGCAGTGGTGAGCGTTTTCTAACCGCGAAGACGCAGAGTAATACAAAAGCAATTTAATTCTCTTCAGCAGCCAGTCCCGCTCGGCGTCTCTGCGTCTCGGCGGTTAAATTCCGCTGACATTAAAGAGCTACCAGTTAACGGATCCTTCCTTCGACGTATCGATCTTCGCGATCTCGACACCTTCATTAAAAAAGAAGATGTTCATCTGATCGAAGAGGAACTGGTGCGAGTCGGGGTTAGAGACGTCAAGACCGAAATGGTTGATCAATTGTTTCTGTTTCTGCTGCCACTCGGTCCAGCAGTCTTTGCAGATCTCGTTGCCGACCTTCGTCCCGAGTTCGGTTGGAATCGGAGCATACCCAAGGGCCTCGCCCTTACCGCCGCACTTCGTGCATTTGAATTTGTCACCAAATAAAGCCATTTGATTCGATTTTAGATTTGGAAGATGGGCTTGGCAAGACGGGGGCGCTCTATGTTGACCTGGAAATAACGTCTCTTTGAACACGGATTGAACGGATCAGACGGATTTGGACGGATTTACCGAAAGGTTTCTCAAATCCGTCCTTATCCGTTTCATCCGTTCAATCCGTGTTCAAAAAGTCTTAGGCCCCGGCTCCCCGAATAGCGGAGAGGACGTCGTCGTCACTCGGCTTGAACAGACTCAGCGGCTGAGCCTTGCTATACACGACCTTCCCTTCCTTATCTATAACAACAACTCCGCGGGCCGAGCGGCCGGGGAGCCACGACTTCATGTCATAAGCTTCGGAAACTTTCCTGTCGGGATCGGACAATAATCTCAACGGCAACGAATGCTTCTCGGCGAAGCCTTGATGCGACTCGACGGTATCGGTCGAGATCCCGACTACCTCGGCACCGGTCGCCTGATACTCCGACCAGTGATCACGGACCGAGCAAAGCTGAGCCGTGCAGACCGGCGTGTTGTCACCGGGATAGAAAAGCAGAACGACTGTCTTACCACGCTGATCGCTGAGCGACCAGGTATTTCCATCGCCGTCTTTGAGTTTGAAGTCAGGAGCTTGTTGGCCGGTGTTCATATAACTCTCTTCTTTGCGTCTTAGCGACTTTGCGTGAACACTAAAACTCGAGAACCCAGACATTAGTTTTCACGCAGAGCCGCTAAGACGCAAAGGCGGAATCCTGTTACTTAAAATCCCTTATATCCTTAAAAGGCTCGTCCGCTTCGTTGAAGTCCGGGCGGTAGTAGTACGACGCCGCTTCGTACTCTTGCATGAAGCCTTCTTCCATTCCCAACTCTTCAAGCAGCGACACCGCGTCAAACCATTCGCCTTCGGAGATGCGTCGCGATAAAAGAATGTAACGATCATCCGTAGCCGCTTTGTTCGTCGCGTAGTACTGCGCCATCAGCGAGATCGCAGTTTTCGGAGACAGATCGTCGCGGATCCATCGCAGCGAATCTTCAATTCCGCCGATGTCGTTTGGAAGAACCAGCAGCCGGATCAACAGACCGCTCTTCAATAATCCATCATCACCAAATACCAGCGAATCGCCCATCTGCCGATGCATCTCTTTGATCGCCGCACGCGCGTGTTCGCGATAGTCGCGAACTTTCGAATACTGAAATCCCGCGTCGGAGTCGGCGTACTTCAGGTCGGGCAGATATATATCCACGATTCCATCGAGCAGACGAATCACCTCGACCGAGTCATACGCGTTTGTGTTGTAGACGATCGGCAGCGTCAAACCTTTCTCGGCCGCGATCAAGATCGCACGCGCCATCTGCGGGGCGAAGTGCGTCGGTGAAACAAAACCGATGTTGTGACAACCGCGGTCTTGCAGCTCGAGCATCATCTCTGCGAGTCGCTCGTGCGTCACCTCGTTTCGCTTTTGTTCTTTCCAGGTTTGAGAGATCTGATAGTTCTGACAATAGACGCAGCGGAGATTGCAGTTGCCGAAGAAGATGTTACCCGCGCCTCCTGTGCCGGAGAGACACGGCTCTTCACCAAAGTGTGCGGTGTAAGATGAGACGATCGGAAGGCGACCGGAATAACAAGCGGCGATCTCGTCGTTCAGACGATCGTTGCCGCAGAGCTTCGGACATACCGTGCACCGCTCGAGCATCGACTCGAGCGCAAGCACACGTTGCTCGAGCTCATTCGCCTCCAAAAGTGTCAGGTACTTCGCTTTCATTCCTTCTAAGACGCGCCAGTCCGCCGCCCCGCCTTCCTCGACGTTTATATTTGATCGCGACTTCTTTGGGGGCGACCTTGCGGGCTAACTCCCAAGTGAAATCCATCTCGGCATTGATCGTTGCCGTCGCCATTCGCGTCTCACGAAGCATCAGAAAACTTCCCCAGAAAAGGAACATGATGCCGATGATCCCGATCGGGATCGGAACCCAGCGATATGAATTAAAGATCGCAGCGACCGCGATCGTCACGCTCGTAAGCGTGAACATACCGATCCCATAGTAAAAGGTTTGCAATGCTCGTTGCAGAATGCGCGATCGGGAAGTGACCTTATCGAGTAGGTCAACGATCACCTCGACGCGTTTGTCGTAGAGAGGAATATCCTCTTTATTCTCGGCGTAGATATTTTCGCTAAGCCTCTCCTCCAACTGACGTACGCGATCCACAACTCGGCCAAGCCGGGTCGACGTCGAGAGTACAAGCGAACCAGTCGCCGAGATCAACAACGCCGGCGTGACCATCGCCGTAAGAAACTCGATCGTCGAGTTGAGTGCGTTTGGATTTACGATTTCTGTCGCCATTGTTGGACTACGGTATTCCTTCGCTAGCGCGACTGGTCGCAGATTACGCAGATAGCGCAGATCAAAACAGATTTGAGCCTAATCTTGCGGCGAATGGTCCAGCGAAGGTCACCAAAATCAATGGTTATCTGCGTAATCTGCGTGATCTGCGGCTAACAACCGCGACCCATGGGCCCGTAAGCCCGTCCTCGTCTTTCCGCCTGTTTCATCATAAGCTTTCCGATTATGAATGCAACCGAGATACCCGCGGGAACGGTCGTGCAGATTCGTCACCAAAGCGAGGTCTTAAAGGGCAATCCTCTGGGCGATCCGCACGTCCGCGACCTTTTCGTCTACCTGCCGCCGGGTTACGACGAAACCGACGAGCGTTATGCGACCGTCTATTGCCTCACTGGCTTTACCGGTCGTGGCAAGATGCTGCTAAACGACAGCGCGTTCACACCAAATCTTGCCGAGCGGATGGACAAGCTAATCGCATCGGGAAAGATTCGTCCGATGATCGCCGTGTTGCCAAACTGCTTCACCTACTACGGCGGCGCTCAGTACATCAACTCTCCCGCGACCGGTAACTACGAGGACTATCTGACACGTGAGATCGTACCGTTCGTCGATGAGAACTTCCGAACCGTAAATGATCGGGGTTCGCGTGCGGTGATGGGGAAATCGTCGGGCGGCTATGGATCGTTGATCATGGGTCTGCGTCATGCTGATCTGTTCGGCCTGGTTTGTTCGACCGCCGGCGACGCGTATTTCGAGTATTGCTATCCGATGGATTTCGCGAAGGCGTTCCGACTGATCAAGGGCGACGTGAAGAAATTCATGACGAGTTTTTGGTCGACGGAGAAACAAGGTAAGGACGATCACGCCGCACTCAACACGGTCGGCATGGCCGCGTGCTACTCGCCGAACGGAGCTGAGATCGATATGCCGTTTGATCTGGAAACTGGGGAGATGCGTGAAGACGTCTGGGAACGTTGGCTCGAACACGATCCGGTCCGGCTCGCGGAGAAACATACCGGAGCACTAAAGTGGCTGAATCTGCTTTTTATCGACGCCGGAACACGTGACGAATTTGCGTTGGATGTCGGAGCGAAGATCTTGAGTAAGAAACTAACCGAGCTTGAGGTGCCTCATATTCATGAAGAGTTCGACGACGGGCATTTCAATATTTCGTATCGATTTGAAAGGTCGCTCGAACTTATATCGGAGCACGCCAATCACTGAATGATGCTCGACTTGTCAGGGTTTTTGCCGGTACGCTTTTCTGCGGCCTTACAGTCCCGAAGGTCCTTCTCAAGGCGCTCGATGTAGGCACGTTGCTTAGTTAAGTCGCCTGCTCCTTGCGATTCACATTTCGAGCAATCCGTTGTCGGAACAACCGGCGAACTCGGAGCAGTGTTGGTGGGCAACTGATTCCGCAGATCAGTGATTAACTGATCCTTTTCTACGATCTGTTGCTGGGCCGCATTCAACTCGGTCTTTACCTTGATCAGCTCGGCGCTGTTTGAGTTGGAGTTCGCGATCGCCGTTAGCTCCACCACTTTCGCCTGAGTGTTTGCAAGCTCTGTGTTGGCGGCTGCGAGTTTGGTATGTTCGTTGTTGTAGCTCGCAAAGCCCCAAACCGTCAGCACGACCAGCGCCATCACAGCCAGCAACCCAACAACCGTCATCGCAACACTGAACAACCCAGCCCATGTCTGCGTGCGGTTGATCCGGTAAAGGAATCGTTCAAGAGGTTCTCTGTCGTACATCACGCACCTACCACCTTCTTTTTAAGTGTCCAGTAAATATCCTCAAGCTTATCCAGCTCCATCTCTTGCGCTCGTTCGGGATGGCGCTCGAGTTCTTCGTAGTTCCACTTGAACGCGCGGAACGCGTGAATCTTGTTTTTTAGACTTGGGTATTCTTTCAGGGGGAAGCCCGAGAAGAGGGTGGCAACGCACGATGCGATCGTTCCGATCGTCTTCGTAGAGCCCGCCTCGTCAGCGAGGAATTGGACGAGTATCGCGGAGAAAATTCCGCTCGCGACAACGGCGGCCGCAAGGATACAGGAAAGGCCGATGGAGAATTTTTCTTGTCGGATCCTTTCCTCGAAGAAGTCTGCGCGTTCCCTATAATCGAGAGCCATCAAAGATGTCCGCCGTTGAGAAGTAACGGGGTCCGCGGTTCTTATATATTATTTCGGCCGGATAGCAAAGCCCCCGCCTTAGTAACGACGTCTGTTGCCACAGAGCACACCGAGAGTATTTTGAAGAACGCCGGCCTCCGGAAAATGCTATTTCGTGCGACGCATCGCGTTTTTTCTCTGTGTGCTCGGTGGCAAGAGCTATCGTGCGTGTGCGTGCATCGTGATCAGCTGATCGATCATCTTGTCGGCGGTCTTCGCATAGTCCTTCTCATAGAACGACAGTAGCTCTTCACGACTTGGCGTCGCTCCCTTTCGTTGCTTCTCCGACAAAACAGACAACGTTGCGAAGGGAGGTAACAACAGACCGACCGCGTTAAAGAAGTTCGCAAAGTTCGCGATGATGTGTTGAGCCCCGTCAGAGTCGCCGGTGATAACGATGCCGCCCACTTTGCCGGCAAGACGGGACGGCTTCCCTTCGAGGATCTCGTCGTGGATCTCATCGAGTCGTTCTATCACGCGCTGGATCTCCGACGAGTGGCTGCCCCACCAGATCGGCGTAGCAAAGATGATCACATCAGACTGTAGCAACTTCTCGAGTATGATCGGCCATTCGTCATCGCCGTCCATGTCGAAGTAAGTTCCGGCGAGCACTCGGTACTCGACGAGTTTGACCGTCTCGCATTCGAACCCTTTTCGACTCATGCGTTCCGCGAGAAAGTCGCACAGCACTTCGGTATTCGAGGGCCCGGATTTCTTAAGTGTAGCAACGAGGATCGTAGTGCGAAGGGCCATCCGGCAAGACTATCAGGATAGTGGGCCGTGGCTTGTATTTGAGATGACACACTCGCTCAGGCGGTCTGTTCACTCCAAAGTGCGAGATCGGATCTCCATCTCACTTTCGATCTCGCACGCGTTCGACCTCCCGACCCATGCGGCCGGTGATCATGTACCACATCATTTTGTAATCAGACATGAACGACCAGAGGGGATACTTGAACGACGCGGGTTTGTTCTTCTCGACGACGAAGTGCGCAAACCACGCAAATCCGTAACCCACGACCAGCGAGAGCGGGAAGTAATACCACGTACCGCGCCAGATAAACCACGCGAGTAAGATCCAGCCGAGCGAAGTGCCGACGAAGTGGAGCACGCGCGTCACGGGCTCCAGATGCTCGTGCACGTAGAAGTCCCAAAACTCTTGGTAGGTGGTGATCATCAAATTTGAGATTATCGACAATATTAACCGCAGATTACCCAGATGACGCAGATTTTCTTATTGTGGTTTTGCATAGCTTAAGGGTGCCGGTTAGTTGTGGGTCGCTAAAACCTCTAACCTACACGAACCCACACTCAGCAAATCCGCGTTATCTGCGGCTAGATCAGCAAACCCCATCGAACTTCAACGCTAGTGGTTCACCCGGACATACTCGGCGACAGCAACACCAACGATCGCGCACGCTAACTTCAAACCCGCACCGACGACACAGAAAATCGGGATCGCAATAAACGCGGAACTCGAGGAAGAAAACTTTCGCTTCATTAGAAGGACGACCACTCGGACCGCGCACACCGCCATTAGCAAACTGACAAAAAGCGCTGACGCGATGTAAGCGATGAATCCGTAGGCCGCATCCGACTCGCTGTAACCATTCATCGCGATCAGCAGGAAAAAGAACACGACCACGCCGATAGCGATATTAATAAGTAATGTTGTAAAAAACGATAAGATTTCGGCCATCATCAAAGTACCGATCTGAACGAACAGGGATTCATTCGCTCAACCAAATAGAATTACGAACTCCGCAGTAACATCCTGGAAAAATCCGCGTCATCTGCGTCATCTGCGGCTAGCTACTTCAACACCCCGAGTCTAATCCTTCACCCGCATATATCGAACCTCAAGCGAACTGTCGGTCAACAGCGACAAGGTTTTCAGCCATAGACCTCCGCTGAACTCTTCATATATTCGCACGAAGAGTCGTCCTGCTCGCCGGCCGGTGAGCGTCATCTCCGAACCATTCAGCGAATACTTTCCATCGCCGACGCTGCCGGTCCGGGTTTCGAGTGTGCTGAACGTCGTCGATGTCCCCTGACCGTATTCGTAATTACCGCTCGTCGTAAATATGTACTGCGCCATTCCCACGGCTTCGGTGTTTCGCCATGTTCCGACGAGTTGCTCCTTGAACGCCTTACCGCCGTCCGAGACAAATCCTCGGGGCTTTAGCGAATGAAACAGCCGGAGAAACGCGACATCGTCCAGAGTGCAATGCTGTGTCGGACCAAATCCCCAGACGATGTTCGTCTTACCCGCCGGACCGGAAAACGCCATCGACATCGCTGTCAGGTATTGCATAGTTCCGTTCGACATTTGCTGAACGTCCGTTCGAAACCAGTAGTACGGCCAACCCGAAGCTGTTGTCCCTCTCCTCGCGTTGTAGTGTTCGCCTTTCACCTGCCATCCCGCGAGCGGTTCCAGGATGGCCGCACGCGCATCGCGCTCGAGGTTACCGCTCGACACACGCGATGGACTGATCCCGTAGACGCACGGAGTCTTCGCATCGAGCGTAGTCGGTTTCAAAACGATTGCTCGACCGTCACGTTGCGAGGTGTAACCAGCCGGCGGCGTGAAGTCGACGTCGATCGAATCGCCAGTAGTTGCTGCCGGTGCAGAAGCACCGATCTTTATGCTGTCGAGAAACGTCGTCACTTCTTTGAGAACATCTTCTCCCGCGGTTATTGTCAGGATCCCGAGAGACCGTCCGCGTCCGACTATCGTCGTCAGCACGATCGTCGTGATCGTGCCGTCTGCGTTGACGACTTTAGTTCCGACCGCAGCCGTGTAATCTCCATCTCGCTCGAGTTGCGGTTGGGGCGGTGCACCCGGAGCAGATCCGGTGATGCGCTCGTTCCACATCTTTGCGAATTCGTCGTTCGGCGTTCCGCTGGTCGCATTGCTGTTATAGAAGTAGATAAGACCGATACCGGTCGGACGGTTATACGTCGTTCCTTTGTCGGTGGGCTTGTTGGTCCAACCGGGCGGAGGCGTGAAGACAACGAACTCGAACGTGTCGGCGAACACGTTAGCCGCGAACAATACCACGATCGATAAGGCGAGGAAGGATCTCTTCGACAGCATGTGACCTCCGAGTGTGAGGAAGATGATATTCCAAATGCGCCGAGTCAGCGAAACGGCTTTTACGTTAACGAAGTCATTGCATCACATTCGCAAGTCCGGAAGTGTAGCTCTGCTCCCGCTATCGCATTACCGGATTTTCACCCAAGTTCGGGATTGTGATAGCGGGAGCAGAGCTACCCTTCCGGACCTCCTAATGTTGCCAACTTGGCGACTTCATTTACTCAGATACTTCGCAGCCGCCACCTTCCCGATCTTCCGCCCCATATCGGTCCCGACTTCGGTCGACGTTCGAAAATGAACACCGTCGTATATCCGGCCGTTTGCGACTTCCTGCATGAAGTCATCGAGCTTTGCCCACGTCCGCTTTGCTCCGTTTGCTGTCGGACTCGTCGTCGAAAGGACAGCTCCCCCACCACTACCAATGTCCGCTTCAAGTACCGTCCCGATCGCTCCTGACACGATACAGTGCGCACACGGATATTCTGGATGCATCGGCGTGTTGATAAACGGAGTCCACGACGGATCGCGTTCG
>DATEOJ010000290.1:0-2814 GCA_035274235.1 Pyrinomonadaceae bacterium | reverse complement strand
TGGACGCGCGAACGTTTCACGATGGAGGAGAGCCTCTCTAAGGGGGTCCGCGAAGTTTTCGTTCGGCTATACGAAGAGGGTTGGATCTATCGCGGAACGCGGATCGTGAACTGGTGCCCTCGCGATAAGACGGTCTTGTCTGATCTTGAGGTGAAGGAAGAGAAAGCGAAGGACGGGAAGCTTTATTACCTACGGTATCCGGTGCGACGCGGAGAGGGTGAGACGCGGGGAGACGGGGACTTCATTACAGTTGCCACTACGCGACCGGAGACGATGCTCGGCGATACAGCGGTTGCAGTAAATCCCGAGGACGAGCGTTACAAGAATCTGATCGGCAGCACGATCAACTTGCCGCTGACGGGGCGTCAGATACCGATCATCGCCGACGAGTATGTTGAGTCAGAGTTTGGTACCGGTGCGGTGAAGATCACGCCGGCGCATGATCCGAACGATTGGGAGATCGGCGAACGGCACGGACTCGAGAAGCTTGTCGTGATGAACGACGACGCGACGATGAACGCCGCGGCCGGCGAGGATTTCAATGGTCTCGATCGATTTGCTGCTCGAGAGAAAGTTGTCGAAGAGTTTGAGAAGTTGGGTCTGCTCGAGAAGATCGAGGACTACGAGGTCACTCTGCCGCACTGTGAACGCTGCAAGACGGTCATCGAGCCGCTGCTTTCGGAGCAATGGTTCGTGAAGATGGACGAGATGCGCGACCTCGCGTTGGGCCTTATCAATGAAGAAGGTTATCCGCATTTCTATCCGGAGGTTCCGCATAAGAAGGTCTACACAACTTGGCTTGAGAACCTGAAAGACTGGACGATCTCGCGTCAGCTTTGGTGGGGACATCAGATCCCGGCGTGGTACGACAAAGACGGGAACGTGTTTGTTGCACGCGCGGCCGAAGAAGCATTCGAGCAGGCGGGCACGAGCGAGCTTACGCAGGATCAGGATGTGCTCGATACGTGGTTCTCGTCGGCGCTTTGGCCGTTCTCGACGCTCGGTTGGACGGGCTCTGGAGAAGGGGAGAAGGGGAGAGAGGGAGAAAGGAGTTCGGATCTCGACGTGTTTTATCCGACCGATGTTCTCGTCACTGGCCGCGACATTATATTTCTCTGGGTCTCGCGGATGGTGATGACGGGGATGAAGTTCATGGGGGAGCGTCCGTTTGATGACGTAATCATTCATGGAACGGTCCTCGACAAGAACGGACAGCGGATGTCGAAGACGAAGAACAACGGCATCGATCCGCTCGATGTGTTTGAAAAGTACGGCGTCGATGCGACGCGTATGGCTCTCGCAGGTTCGGCGACCGGTGTTGATTTCGCATGGCGCGACGAACGCGTTGAGTCGTTCCGTAACTTTGCGAACAAGATCTGGAACGCGACGCGATTCTGTCTCATGAACGCAGACGGGACGACAAACTTCAGTTTGTCTTCCGGGACGACAAACTTCAGTTTGTCCGACAAGTGGATCCTCTCGCGTCTCTCCAAAACGTCCAAAGCGGTAAACCGCGCCCTCGAAACCTACCAGTTCCATGAAGCAGTGCAGCTCCTATATCACTTCTTCTGGGACGACTTCTGCGATTGGTATATCGAACTGAAGAAGGACGAGATAACAGCGGGTGACCAGGAGGCGACCGGCCTCATCGTTGCCATTCTCGAACAGGCGCTACGGCTCCTGCATCCGTTTATGCCCTTCCTTACCGAAGAGCTTTGGCAAAAACTGCCTGGTGTCTCAACCGGTCTTCATAATCCGGCATATGCGTCCGCAGGTCAGACGATCATGCTCACGTCCTTTCCAACCGGCGATGATGCCTTGATCGACGAGGAAGCCGAGCGAGAGATGAGTTCGGTGATCGAACTGATCACGAAAGTTCGAAACGTCCGGGCGGAGATGAATATCAAGTCGAGCGATCGTCTTTCGATTCACGTCGCTGCCGACAAACAAATGCAAGCGGTCTTCGCTGCGAACGATGCCCAGATCAAAAAGCTTGCACGTGCTGATAACATAGTCCTCGCAGAGTCACTTGAAGTTCCGAAGGCATCGGCGCGTGCGGTCCTGACCGGCAATGCCGAGATCGCGGTCCCGCTTGAAGGACTGATCGATTTTGATAAAGAAAGAGCCCGTTTGAACGGGCAGCTCGAAAAACTCGATGTAGAGCTGCAGCGATTAAACGGTCAGTTGTCGAATCAGAACTTTGTCGAGAAGGCGCCGGAGGAAAAGGTGCAGGAGTTGCGAGATCGGAAGGCAGAAATCGAATCTCAGCAGAAGACGCTGACTCAAAATGTTGAAGCACTGAATTAATGACCCGGACATCGCTTGCAAAAGTCCTGTTTATTGTCGTGGCTCTCGCGAGCGCGTTCGCGACTCACGGGCAGCCTCGGATCGTTACCGAATCGGAGATCGACGATCTAGTGAAAGCAGCGACTGATGCCAGGAGTCTTCTTGCATATCGCTTCCGGCACTCATCCTTCTCCGCTCGTCCGACGGAAACCGAAGAGACGCAAACTTCCGTTTCTATTTTCGAATGGGTGGCTTCCGACCGCTGGCGTCACATCATTGAATATAGACCGTCGTCGACGAGCGATCTGATCCGAAGGGAAATGATCCGAATCGGAGATAAGCGATTCGCTTCGCAGGCGTCCGGAAATTGGACCGTTACGACTGTTGGTTCTTCTTCTGATTCTGACTGGGGCGAAGCAAGAGCCCCGTTGAATATTGAGTCTCCAGAGTGTCGATACATCGGCACTGAAGTGATGGGTAGTAAAGCGGTGGATGTTTATCGGAAGGTTGCGATATACCGGACAGAAC
>DATEOJ010000289.1:0-5847 GCA_035274235.1 Pyrinomonadaceae bacterium | reverse complement strand
ATGCTCCGGGCGAAACAGCTCATGTCAGCGGAACGGGTTTCGCGCCGGGCGAGTTGGTCCGCGTGATGATCCACGAAGATCCGCATACGCCGTTCGAACGCGGCTTCGACGCAACGACGGATGCGGCCGGAAACTTCGCGGGGACTTACGCGGTTCGCGACCACGACCTGAGAATGACGTTCGTCGTCGGGGTGCGTGGTCTCACATCCGGCCGGACCGCACAGACGACATTTACGGACGCGAGTCCCGGAACATTAGGAAACTTCGCGACGCTTGGTTTGAGTGGCGCCACTGTTTCCGTCGCGCCGTCGAACCTCGCGACAAACATCTCCTTCTCGAACCTAACTAGAGGCACCGGTCTGACTGCCGCATCGCTGACGAACGCATTCAATTCATCAGGTTGGACTACGTCTGCGACGCCAGACGCGAACGACTATTACGAATTCACTATCACGCCGAACGCCGGTTTCGCGTTTAGCACATCCGAACTGCGCATCGGCCTGCAGCGGAGTTCGACGGGTCCGCCGAATCTCGTACTCCGAAGTAGTCTCGACAGCTATGCGTCGAATATCGGACCGGTGATCGCACCGCCGACCGGGTCGACCGCGACTACGACGATCGATCTCTCGCCTGTAGCGGGATTACAAAATGCTATGGCGCCGGTAACGCTCCGATTCTACGGCTACGGCGCGAGCAGCGGTGCCGGCACTCTCCGGATCGAACGCGTGACATCGGTGCCAATGGTCGGACTCGAAGTCGACGGAAACGTCGCGCAGTCCTGTGTATCGCCGGCTATAACCGCGCACCCGTCGGACTTGAATGTCCTCTACGGTATGTTCGCGACATTCAATGCGGCCGCCGATGGAACAGGTTTGAATGTAGTCTGGGAGGTCAGTGCGGATGACGGCGCGACGTGGACGAATACCGGCGTAACGACTGCAACGCTGTCATTCCCCGTCGCCGGAGTCGCGTTGGACGGCAACTTGTATCGCGCGGTGTTTTCAAACTCATGTGGTACGTCGACCTCGAATTCGGCACGGCTGTCTGTCGGTCGAAAACCGCTGACGCCAATCGTCACTGCTGACGACAAGACCTACGACGGCGCTGCGAGTGCAACAGTATCATCGTGCACGCTCGACGCCGTCGAGCCGGGTGATATTGTCAACTGCTCCGTCGCCGGACCGATCACGTTTAGTGACCCAAACGCCGGGGCCGGGAAAATGGTGACGGCGGAGAACATCGGTCTTGCGGGAGTCGCCTCGGACAACTACGCGTTGACCTCAACCACAGCGACAACGACGGCCGATATTGACCCCGCTCCGACGGAAACCGACCTCGATTGCCTCCCCGGCACATTCGTTTACGCCGCGTCGTCGATCACGCCGTGCTCGGCGACAGTGACCGGAGCAAATCTCGCGACTTCAACGGATGTCGTCTACATGAATAACCTAAACGCCGGTATCGCGACCGCGAACGCGAGTTACCCGGGCGATCCGAATCATACCGGGAGCACGGCGGACGAGAGTGAGTTCAGCATCACGAAGATGCCGGCGGCGTGGACAACGAACGACGCGAACCGTTTTTTTGGATCAACCGAGCCGAGTCCCGTCACAACGGGATTTGGCTCGGGCTTCTTTGCCGCGGATGGTGTAAGTGCGACGTATGCGCGTGAAGGCGGTTCTGGTGCAGGTTTGTATCACATCACTGCGACGCTCAGTTCGACGGCACTCGGCAACTACGAGATCACAAACACCGGAGCAACGTTCACGATCATTCCTGATCCGACATCGATCACCGGCGACGCGAACGTGGATGGCGTGAATGGCGACTGCACGAACAACACGTACACTTCGACGCTGAAAGATACGATCACGAATGACGGCATTGTCGGTGTCGCCATGCGGATGACGATCGGTTCGCAACAAGCGACAGCGTTGACGGATTCGAATGGTGTTGCGACCTTCACGCTCACATTGGCGCAGTCGCCGGGTGTGGTGCAGCAGTCGTTCCAACTGGATCAGTCGTGGACGGACCCGAACCGCGTTTCGCCCCTCGCGACTTCGCCGCGGAACTTTACCGTCAGCGGTGATCCCGACGTCGAGCCCGGTAACAACGCGGACTCGATGTACACCGGCTCCCTATTCTTCTGGACAACAAGTGCGACGAGCAACACTGCGACCTTGACGCTAAGCGCCACAATAAAGGATTCGTCCGGCTCATGCTCGAACGGAGACATTACTCGAGCACGCGTTTCGTTCCTTGTCAGTTCGAACGGGGGCAGCACATTCATCGCCGTGCCCAATGCGCAAAACCTGCCGGTCGGCCTTGTTGATCCAAACGAGCCAAGCGTCGGGACCGCGAGTGCGACATCGCAATACAACATCGGTACCGCACAGTCTGCAACGCTGATCGTGCGGGTAGTGGTCGGTGGTTTCTACAACTTCAGTTCTTCCGAATACGACACGCCGATCACGATCGGGAAGTCGGGAAGTGCGAACTCGTTAATGGGTGGCGGCAAGTTAAAAAATGACGGCAGTCCGTTCTTCGCGAGCGGCTATATCGGCATGAATTCGATCAGCAGTACATTTGGCACGCACGTTCAATACAACAAAAAGGGAACCAACCCACAGGGCGACGTGACCTTGTATGTGCGAAGCTGCAACTTCCCCAACGGCTCGCACGATGTAGCGTGTGTTTCGGCGGATCCATCGACGCATCACGTCTACTTCATCAAGAGCAACTCGATCTCGGAACTGGCGTTGATCGGCGGTTCGGCATCGTTCTCTTCGAAGGCGAACGTGTCTGAAGTGATGAACGACGATGCGCGGGTGACTCTCGACGGCGGGAACACGATGCAACTTCTCTTTACTCCGTTCGGTTTGACGTTACCGTCGAACAACGCAGGCAATCCGATCGGTGCAGTCTGCACTAGCGCGGGCGGGTGTGCGTCGATCATCGTTTATCGTTCGTCTGGGATCGGAGGCGGTGTTTGGTACTCGAGTTCGTGGGGGCAACCCGCGGGCAAGCCTTTGCAGACCTGGTTGAAGAGCGTAAGCAACGGAACAGTTGCTGTGCAGTAGGTTTTCCGTGCGCTCGAAGCCCCGAGGTGTCGCGAACACCTCGGGGCATTATCGATCAGATCGAGTTATTCGTTCGCCGACTGGGCGCGGCCTCGTCCGACTTGAACACGTGCCGGTCGGAGTAGACGATCGCCGAATCGATATCCGCGCGAGTATTCGGCGGTGACCAGGCCATCTTGTTCCCCGTCGACGTCTTTCATGTCGATCGCCTCGTGAAGCTCGGGATCGAACTTCGCACCGACCGACGGAACGGCTTCGACGCCGACGCTCATGAGCGCCTGCTCGAATGAACGCGCGGTTCCTTTTACGCCGTCGCGAAGATGATCGAGCGACGGATCCTGTTCGCTGGCGTCGATGGCGCGGTTGAGGTTGTCGAGGACAGGCAAGAGCGTCGTTAGAAAGTCGAATTGTCCCTGCTTGGCTCGGTCTTCGAGAGTTTTTCTCAAACGCGTTCGCATCTCGTCGGTTTCTTTCTCAAGACCCGACTTCGCTTCTTCAAACTTTGCCTGCACGCCGACGAGCTTCGCCTCGGCCGCTTCACGTCGCAACGTCTCCGCGATCAGTTTCGCTTCAAGCTCGATCTCACGCGGCGACTTCTGAGGAGTCTTTGCTGCCGGCTCCTCTACATCGTCACGGATGCCTTCTTCCGTAAATCGTCGTTTGTCGTTGACGGGGATCTTTACGTCGTCGTCATCGACAGCTTTGCCATTAAAAGGATCGTTCTGATTCATTTTCTTTCTCTTAAACATTCGCTACTTCGCCTTCGCGGATTTCTTTGCGACTTTGCGTCTTTGCGGGAGGCCCAGTTGTTAACCAGTCTAAAACCAGGTTCCCGCAAAGTCGCAAAGCCGCAAAGAAGAAATTAGCCTCACTGCGAGCCGGCTGCTTTTTGCTCGCCGTCGACAGGAGTGAATTTCATCTCGCTCCCATCCGCCGAAACGCGTACCGTCTGTCCGCTTCCGACCTCGCCATTCAACAACTTCACCGCGAGCGGATTCTGGATCAGCGTCTGTATCGCACGCTTCAAGGGGCGGGCACCGTAGACCGGATCATAACCCTGTTCGACGAGGAGCGTCTTTGCCGACTCATCCAAGTCGATCGTAACGCCTCGCTCCGCAAGCATATGACGCAACCGCTCTAGCTGTACCTCGATGATCTCCGCGATCTCTTCCCTACCAAGCTGGTTGAAGACGACGATGTCGTCAATGCGGTTGAGAAACTCCGGCTTGAAGTAGTCACGCAAAACCTGTACGACCGCCTCACGCATCTGGTTCGAATCGCCATCCGCCGCCTGGATCTCGCGCGAACCGAGATTCGACGTCATGATCAAAACCGTGTTCTTAAAATCTACAACGCGACCCTTTGAATCGGTCAGACGACCGTCGTCCAAAATTTGCAGCAGCACGTTGAAAACATCAGGGTGTGCTTTTTCGATCTCGTCGAAGAGCACCACCGAGTAAGGACGGCGCCTCACGGCTTCCGTCAACTGTCCGCCTTCTTCGTAGCCGACGTATCCCGGCGGTGCACCGATCATCCTCGCGACCGCATGCTTCTCCATGTACTCGGACATGTCGAGTCGGATCATCGCCCGCTCGTCGTCAAATAAAAATTCTGCCAACGCTCTCGCGGTCTCGGTCTTACCAACACCGGTCGGACCGAGAAAGATAAACGAACCAACGGGACGATTCGGATCCTGCAATCCCGCTCGTGCACGACGAACAGCATTCGCAACTGCAACGAGAGCCTCACTTTGTCCTTTTACGCGTCGACGAAGATTCTCTTCCATGCCGAGAAGCTTTTGCATCTCGCCCTCGAGCATCTTCGAAACCGGAACACCGGTCCATCTCGCGACAACTTCAGCGACGTCTTCTTCGTCGACCTCTTCCTTAAGAAAGACGCCGTCCTTCTGAAGCTCTTCAAGACGCTGCTGTTCGGCCGTGAACTTCTTCTCCACCTCCGGGATCGTTCCGTACTGCAGCTCCGCGGCTTTTGCCAGATCGTTTGCTTGTCGCGCGCGTTCCAGCTCGAGCTTCAACTCCTCGAGTTCCTCCTTGAACTTGCGCATCTTCTCGATCTCTTCCTTCTCCGACTGCCACTTCGCCTTCATGGCCGACGACTTTTCGTTGAGGTCGGCGATACGCTTCTCGATATCGTCGCGTCGCTCCTTCGACTTCTCGTCCGTTTCGCGCGAGAGCGCCTGACGCTCGATCTCGAGCTGGAGAATCTCGCGCTCGAGAACGTCGATCTCCTGCGGAAGACTATCGATCTCGATTCGGATACGTGACGCGGCTTCGTCGATCAGATCGATCGCTTTATCGGGAAGGAATCGATCTGTGATGTAACGGTTCGACAGCGTAGCTGCGGCAACGATCGATGCATCCTTGATACGAACACCATGGTGAACTTCGTAACGTTCCTTCAAACCGCGCAGGATCGCGATCGTGTCCTCAACCGTGGGTTCACCGATGTAAACCTGTTGGAATCGACGCTCGAGAGCTTTGTCCTTCTCGATGTACTTCTGATATTCGTTCAGCGTCGTCGCACCGACTGCACGCAAAGTTCCGCGTGCAAGCGCCGGCTTCAACATGTTCGACGCATCGATCGCGCCTTCCGACGCTCCTGCGCCGACGAGCGTGTGCAGCTCGTCGATGAAGAGAACGATCTGGCCCTCGGCCTTCTCGATCTCTTTCAGCACCGCCTTCAGACGATCCTCAAACTCACCGCGATACTTTGCGCCCGCGAGCATCGCACCGAGATCTAGCGAAAC
>DATEOJ010000288.1:0-9181 GCA_035274235.1 Pyrinomonadaceae bacterium | reverse complement strand
TCGTATGGCGACGGAGGCGCGATCTGAACGTTACTATTCGTCGCGATCTGCTTTACCCAAACCGCGGCCTGTCCATTTAGCGCTTCTGTGTATGCGAGAAACTTTCCGTCCGGTGAAATCGCGGCTTCACGAATGTTGCCACTCGCGGCGAGAGGTTGCATCTTCAGGTTTGGAAGTTCGGCTCGAACGGGCGGAGCACTCGAACCGCGGTCGCGGACGAAGCTGAGAATGCCATAACCAAAGCCACCAACAACAACGATCAAGACGATCGCTACCACGGCTGCACCTAACTTGTTCGTTCGGATGGCCGATACAACAAACTCTTTGCTCGAGGTTGTTCGTTCTCCTCCGCTCGGGTCGCTATCCGTGTAATGTATTCGGGTCTTGGTCTCGGGAAGAACTTGGGTCGTCGGTTCGATGCGGAGAGCTCCGTCGACCAGCGAAGTTCCATCTTCGAGACAAAAGTTCAGGGTCTCGTCGGTATACGTCGCTTCACATGTTGGACATCGTTTCATACACCGGTCTCGCCGGCGCTACGGCGAAAATCGCGCTAGACCCGAAGTTTTGTAATTCAGCGAGGGAACTGTGTTAGCCGAAAAGCGTTTTGTCGTTTTCCGAGAGGCGAAGACGTCCGCTTTTCAGAACTTGAATTCGCCCGATTATAGCTCCGCGAAGCGCTACAACCAAGTGGTACTTAAGGTCTTGCGTGCCCGTCGGACCCCGCATTGACGGGCGAAGGTCCATTTCCGTTTTGCGATACACCTACTGATAGGCTTTACTGTGTAGGACAAATCAGCCCATGGAAAACGAAATCTTAGACGAAGGACAGGTTCCCGCACCGTCGCAACCCGCAACAACGCCAACTCCACCTCCTCGAACCGCCCCGGAAAAGCGGTCATCCGGCGGTCGCGACAACCTGACGATTGCGTTGGTCATGTTTCTCATCCTCGTCAATATCGCGGTCCTGTATATAACCAATAGCCGTATCACAGATCTCGAGAAACGGGTCGCTCAGGTTTCACTGGACGCGAAAGCCGCGAAATCGGGGCCTGCACCTCGACCGGGCGCACCCAACCCCGGTCAGACTTACACCGTCGATACTCAAGATGCTCCGTTCACAGGACCTGAATCTGCGCCTATCACGATCGTAGAGGCGTCGGACTTCGAGTGTCCGTTTTGCGCTAAAGTGCAGCCGACCTTGGCGAAGGTGAAAGAGGTTTATAAGGACAACGTGCGGATCGTTTGGAAGAATTTACCGCTGTCAGAAATGCATCCTAACGCGTTGCCGGCGGCGATGTCGGCCGAGGCCGCGAAGAAGCAAGGCAAGTTTTGGGAGTATCACGACAAGCTGTTTGCGAATCAGAAAAAACTATCCGGGCCGGACCTTAGACGGTATGCCCAGGAAGTCGGGCTAGACATGACTCAGTTCGATGCCGATGTCGCAGATCCGACGACAAGGAAGCGAGTGACCGACGACACGAGTGAGATCAATGCCCTTGGAGTTACCGGCACTCCCGCCTTTTTCATTAATGGCCGATTCCTAAACGGTGCCCAGCCGTTCGAGGCGTTCGCCAATGCGATCAATAGTGAGTTGAAGCGTCTCAACCTGCCGGCGCCCTCTGAATAACCAAATGAAGCCCCGCGCCATGCATTAATTTGAACAAAGTTCAGAAAGATTTTCCTCGTAAATGCTATTCACAGCAGCGTTTTTGATTGCGACTTAAATCCTTCTGTGTAAACATGAATTCACACTTCTCTACTCTCGAACTTCTTCCGAACCAAGAAGTTCCGCAGTACCGGTTAGAGAGTAAGTCTAGAGATGTCTTCTAGACTTTAGGGTCACCCTAATCAACGACTACATTTCATTACATAGCTGTTTGTTTATATCTCCTCAGATAAAACAAGCGGGCACTAATTCCACCTGCAAGGAGTCACTATGAACGCGCGCAAGACTATCCTTTATCTGCTCTGCGGATTGTTCGCAATTCTTATAGTTGGCGCTCTGTTGTTTCCAATGAACAACGGTGCTGCCGCCGACAAAGGAAAATCCACAACCGATATTCCTCACGAACTCGGTCCGCCGAATTTCGATGCACTAGCTTCGGTCCCCGAGAAAACTTCAAACCTGCAAAACCCCGCGCAGGTCGAGAACGGACGTATGGTCCAGGTCGAGTCGCGTTTTGACGTTCCGACGTTTCTCTGGACGGCGGGCGAGGGCAAATCTCAAACACTAAGTGCGGACAGCCTACAGCGCTCAAAACAGGAAGAGGACGCCGCTCGCTCTCACCTGTCGCAGTATGCTTCGCGCTACCGGCTCACGCGAGCGGATGTCACCGAAGCTAAAGTCGCATCGGTCCATGACACCGGAAGCGGTGCGATCATCGTTAAGTTCAAGCAGACAGTCGGCGGTGTCGAGGTCTTTCGTGACGAGCTCAACGTCATCATGAATCGCGAGCTGCAGGTCGTCGCTCTCTCGGGTTATCTAACCGGCGACAATACTGACAACGCTGTTGCGAGTTTTAATCTTCAGCCGGCAGATGCCGTCGCAAAAGCCATTCAGGACCTGACCGGGTCTGCCGTCGAATCATCGCTCCTGCAGCCGGTTGTAAATCGCCTGACCACGAAGAATTCGAAATCGAATCCGTATCAACTCTTCACGGCCGACGAGAACTCAGCAAAGGGTGTCGTATTCACCGACGAACCAAGCCGCGTCAAGCAGGTAATGTTTCACCTGCCCGAAGGATACGTTCCGGCATATTACGTGGAAACTAGTGTGATGGTGCCGACGAATAAGCCGGTCTTGTCTATGACAGGCGAACCTGCACTCGAGGAACTCGGATACTCGTATGTCATCTCGGCCGTCGACGGCCAGCTGCTGTTCCGAAAGAATCAGGTTGCCGAGCAATCGTACTCCTATCGCGTATGGGCCGATCCGGTGACGAAGATCCCGTATGACACTCCGGCCGGCAATGGCGTTCACCCGAAGGCAACGGCACTGCCCGACGGATTGCAGTTTTCATTCGTTTCACAGCAGGATGTAGCGCTGCAAAACTTCCCGTTCAGCATGAACGATCCGTGGTTGCCTGCCGGTGCTACCGAAACCAGCGGTAACAACGTCGATGCGTTCCTCAATCTTTTCTCTCCGGATGGCTTTGGTAACCCGACTACTACCACGCCGACGGATGTACCAACCGGAGATTATCGTGCACAGATCACAGGAGCCGGGCAATTCCTTCACACGAATGTGGCCGGGACAGACCACGCGTTGGCGGAGGCACGTCAAGGTTCCATTCAGCAACTCTTTTACCAGGTCAATTTTCTACACGACTGGTACTACGACGCTGGTTTCAATGAAGCCTCAGGCAACGCTCAAACTAACAACTTCGGTCGCGGCGGTGCAGGTGCGGACAACATCAAGGCTCAGGTAGATGATTTCGCAGGCTTCAGCAATGCCAACATGCTTACTCCTGCAGACGGTTCACGGCCGCGCATGCGCATGTACGTGTTCCCGTCGACGGCGAGCCAGTTTGACGTTCAATCGCCCGCAGCGGCTGCGGGCAAGCGAAATATCGGCATATCAATGTCAGGCCAGCAAGCGTTCGACACTACGGCCCAGGTGTTGACGGCTACCTTTGTCACTGGAACATGCAACGTCACAAACGCTGCAGCTCTCGCGGGCAAGATCGCGATGTTCGATTTTGATAACACCGACGGCACGGGCTGTTCGTTCTCGACACGCCTCGCTAGGATCTCGGCGCAGACATCCGCGGTCGGGATGGTGATGGTTTATACATCGGCCAATCCGGCTGCCGTTGCCAACATAACGGGATTCGTTGCGACTCATACAAAACCGATCGCGACTATCTCATGGAACGGCGCGGCGTCCATTAAGACTCAGCTGGCGGTTCCGAACGTGGTTACCGCCCGTCTGAGTCGCGTAGCGGATCGAGATGGCTCGCTTGATAACCAAATCGTTTCGCACGAATGGGGACACTACATCAGCAATCGTCTGATCGGTAACGCCTCCGGAATTAACAACATTCAAGGCGCGAGTATGGGCGAAGGCTGGGGCGACTTTACGGCGATGCTTCTAACTGTTCGAGCGGACGACACCTCGGTTCCCAGCAATGCAACCTGGAATGGAACTTACGGCTTGGCGACCTACGCGACGAGCGGTAACGACATGAATGGTGTTGGAAACAACGGTTACTATTTCGGTATCCGACGCCTTCCCTACTCGACGGATATGACCAAGAACGGTCTTACCCTGAAACATATCTCCAACGGTGTTCCTCTGCCTGTCGGTCCGCCGACCGCGTTCGGCGCGGACGGATCGAACAATGCCGAGGTTCACAACGCCGGCGAAGTCTGGGCGACGATGCTGTGGGAATGTTACGCCGGTTTGCTTCGTGATACGCAGGGCGGAAGTCCCCGGCTTACCTTCGCTCAGGCGCAGACGAGGATGAAGAATTACCTGGTCGCCGCTTACAAGATGACACCGATGGCTCCGACGTTTCTCGAAGCCCGCGATGCCGTGCTTGCCGCCGCGTTCGCAAACGACCCGGCTGACGGACAAGTGTTCGCCGTCGCGTTTGCAAAACGCGGTGCCGGCACGAATGCTGTCGCACCAAGCCGCTACTCGACCGCACTGAACGACGGCCTCGTCGAGAGTTTTGCGAACAACGGTATCCTGACTTTTGTCGGTGCGACACTTGATGACAGTCTCGTGAGCTACGACGCAGACGGTTATCTCGACGCAAACGAACAAGGTCTGTTGAAGGTTACGGTGAAGAACACGGGCATGACCGCTCTGACCAGCACGACGGGATCGGTCTCAAGTACTGATCCGATGATCACGTTCCCGAGTGGCAACACTCTTACCTTCCCGGTATTGCAGCCGCAGGTTCCCGTAACGGTCTCTGTTCCGGTCAAAGGTTGGAACATGTTCTTTACGCTACGGACATCCACCTTCAACATCACGGTAAGCGATCCCGGCAGTCCGCTTGCGCTCGCAACGGTTCCGGGGACTTTCGTGACATATACCAACGCCGATCAACTGCTCGCTACCTCGGCGACGGATTCGGTCGAAGCAAACTCAAGTACGTGGACCGCTTCGAGCAATCCCGGTCTTGTCATCGACGCGTCCGCTAAATGTCAGCGACGAGCGAACGGAAGTTTGAATTACGCGTGGTTCTGTCCGGATATCAACGCCGGTTCTGACCAGTACCTGACTTCGCCGGTTATGACGGTCGACGGATCGGGCAGCTTCAATCTCCAGTTTGACCATAGCTGGGGATTTGAGTTCGACGCCGGTGGCAACTATGACGGCGGCGTAGTCGAGATGAGTGTCAACGGCGGAGCGTATTCGGACGTCAGTGCAGCTGCTTACAACGGTACGGTGTTGACCTACGCGAACAACGTAAACCCGCTGCAGGGTCGCACGGCGTTCGTTCGAAACAGCGCCGGGACGATTCACACGTCCCTGACACGAGCCGTCGCTCCGGGTTCAACGGTTCAGGTCCGCTTCCGGGCGGCCAGCGACGCTTCGTTTGGCTCGACGGGTTGGACCATCGACAACATTGCAATGACCGGCGTCATCGAGACACCGTTCGCTACTCTCGTTGGCGAGCTTACTCCAACCGCCGCATCGGTAGCCGTCTCCGGACGGGTTATGGACGCCCACGGACGATCCGTGTCGCAAGCGACAGTTTCATTCGTTGATTCTGAGGGCGTTAGTCATACCGCACGGACGAATTCGTTCGGCTATTACCGTTTGACCGGAGTTCAGGTCGGACATACTTACGTCTTTAACGTGAGTGCGAAGCGTTACAATTTCTCTCCACAAATTGTATCGGTCGCCGATTCGATCCAAGACCTCAACTTCGTCGCCGAAGAATGAGGTGACCGCGAATCGTAAAAGTGAAAAGGGTGAGAAGTTTTCTTTTCACCCTTTTCTTTATCATGTTCAATAGGGTGCACACGAAAAAAGAAAAGAAGTTTGCCCGCGAATAACGCCAACAGCGCGAATGAAGAATTCGTATTCGCGACATTCGCGTTATGGGCGGGCAAGAACTTCTTCTCTTACCCTTACTTCACTTTGCCAGGACCATAAATAGCTCTGCCCGAAAACTTCCCCGTGTGCTCGCCGTTCTTCAGCATCTGGACACCGTTTACAAAAACGTCCCGCACGCCGACTGCAAACTGGTGTGGTTTTTCAAACGTTGCCTTGTCGGCGATCGTCTTCGGATCGAAGATCACGACATCTGCGAAGTAACCTTCCTTCAATGCACCGCGTCGGTCGAGTTCCAGATTCGTCGCCGGCAAACTCGTCAGACGGCGAATCGCTTCTTCAAGTGTGATGACCTTTTCGTCGCGGACATACTTCCCGAGCAGTCGGGCAAAGTTCCCGTACGCACGCGGGTGAGGATTCGATTTTAGGAAGTTGCCCTCCGGCGCCATCGACTCCGCATCCGACCCAAATGACACCCACGGAATACGGATCTGCTTCTTGATGTTCTCCTCGTCCATCAGAAAGTAAACCGTGCCGACGCGAGATTGGTCCTCGAGAACAAGATCGAGGATCGTGTTCTCGGGATCGGTCCCGCGGATCTTTGCGACCTCGGCGAGAGTCTTACCCGTGAGTGGTTTTAGTTTGTCGTTCTTGAAACCGACAAGTAGAACGCGGTCGGGCGAACCGGCGGCGAGACGAAGGTTCTCCCACTTGTCGCTCGGCGTGCGCATCTCTTCGATGATCTTCTTTCGCGTTTCGGGTTCGCGGATGCGTTTGAAGAGTGCCTGATACCCGCCATCTAGAACCCAGGGCGGCATCGATGCATCGAGCCCGGTTGCACCGGCCGGGTAGTTGTACATGTCGGCCGTGATCTTCAACCCACTCTTGCGTGCGGCCTCGACCATCGCGATGACCTTGTCCATCTTTGACCAGTTCTCGCGACCCGCGGCCTTGAGATGATAGATCTCCGCGGGAATGTTCGCCTCGCGCGAAATGCGGATGAGTTCCTCGACCGCTTCCGTCAGACGATTTCCCTCACTACGCATATGCGAGATGTATTTGCCCTTATACTTCGCAGCGACTTTGCATAGCTCGATCAACTCATCGGTCTTCGCATAGAACGCCGGTGCATAGATAAGCGACGTTCCGATACCGAGTGCACCGGCTTCCATTTCCTTTCGCACAAGTTCGCGCATCTCCTCCATCTGAGCGGGAGTCGGTGGTTTGTCTTCATCGCCGATGACATGCTGTCGGATGGTCGTCGCACCGATGTATGACGCCACATTCTGAGAGACGCCCCGTCGCTCGAGATACTGAAGGTAATCGGCGAGCGTCGTCCATTCGATGTCGTACTTCAGATCGCCCTGCTCATCTTTCATGAGCTTCTTCAAGCGATCGTTGAGCGGGCCCATCGAAGTTCCCTCGCCCATGATTTGCGTAGTGACGCCCTGCTTTAGTTCGCCAAGTGAACGCGGATCGATGATCAGCGATTCGGTCGACCAGGAGAGCATGTTGATGAAGCCGGGCGCGACCGCGAGTCCGGACGCATCGATGACGGTCGTCGCGTTCGCAGCATTCAGCTTTCCGATCTTAGTGATCTTGTCACCCTTGATCCCGATGTCGACCTTACGCGGGGCCGCTCCCGATCCGTCATAGACCGTTCCCCCGGTGATGATGACGTCGAACTCGTGCTTCTGCCCCAGAGCGAACGATGTGAAAAAGAGCGTGAAGCTCAGACAAAAAATGATGCTATTCATATTTCTTAACACGGGCACAAACCATTACGAGGCTCGCGCTTCATAAGGTCACTGGGCCAGCCCCATTTGGCTCAGCAGTTCCTTGAACTTCGGGTCATCGTGAAAGGGATCGAACGCCATCTGCCATCGGATCTCCGCTAACTGACCACTGCGTTCGGCTATTCCTCTATCGAGCCACTCGAACATTTTGTCTTTCTCTCGCAGGCCTGCGTAGACGACCGCGATAAACAATGGCTTTGCTTCACCCTTAGCGTACTTCACCTCAAGTTCCTTGATGACTGATCGTGCATCCTCTTTCCGGTCGGCCAGTGCATAAACATAACCAAGGTCACCGAGTGCAACACCCGCACGATTGCCCATCGCGACGCCTTTCTCGGCAGCGGCGACAGCCTCTTGCACCCGCTGCTGACGTATGTAAGAAAGTGCGATGTACTGGTAGGCCGCGGGAAAATTCGGATCGAGCTCGATCAACTTCAGCGTGTTTTGAATCGCGGCTTCGTCGTTGTTCTGGAGTTGAAACATCCTCGTGACGTTGATCGCGATGACACTCGAAACCGGATCCAGCTCTTGCGCTCGTCGGACAGCGGCGTCCGCTTCGTCATACTTGCCCCTGGACTTCAGGGAGATCGAATACCAATGATAGGTAGTCGGATAATTTGGATTTGCGGCGATGGCGAGCCGGTATTCTTTTTCGGCCTCCGCCCATTGCCACGAATGATCAGCGATCAGACCCAAGGTCGCATGAACCTCCGCCAACTGACTGTCGAGCGCAAGTGCTCGTTTGGCGTAGTCCTTCGCCTTCGGAAGTGTGTCGGTCGTAGGAGCTCCGGCATACTCGCCGAGCAACGCATAGCAATCGGCAAGACCGACAAACGCGAGCGCGTAGTTCGGATCTCGGTCGGTCGCCGTTTTAAATTCCTCAAGAGCCTTTTGTAGATTGAGCGCGGTTCGCCGGTTCCAGTAGTAGCGGCCCTTCAAATAGGCCTGGTATGCTTCCGGGTCGGAGGTCCCGGTCTTCGTTACGCTCGCCTCTTCGACACCCGACAACTTCGCTTTAATATTTTTCGAAACATCTTTCGCGATCTCTCCTTGCAGGCTAACGAGATCAGACTGCCGGCGCTGATATTGTTCCGTCCAGATGACTCTGTCCTTCTGAACATCGACAAGTTCCAGGCTTAACGTCACCTGATCGCCGCGCTGTGCAACTCTTCCGTTCAGGATCGCCTCGACGTTCAGCTCTTTTGCAATCGTCTGCAGATCTGTGTCCTTTCCCTTATATCGAAAGACGGATGAGCGTGGTTTTACATTCAGGTTAGGAAGGTTCGTCAAACTCTTTATCAAAGTTTCGGTCATCCCGTCCGAAAGATATTCGACGTCCTGATTGCCACTCTCGTTGACAAACGGCATCACTGCG
>DATEOJ010000287.1:0-6908 GCA_035274235.1 Pyrinomonadaceae bacterium | reverse complement strand
GATTGAGTCACGCCCTTATTGCTAATTGCTAATTGCTAATTACTTTTCAAACCTATGGCTCCGGCACTTCCGCGTATCTTGGCAGCGAGATCGCCTGATTGATGATCACACCAAACTCCGTTCCCGACCGGACCTCGGCTTCTTCACCTTTTGTATAACGCTCGCCGAGAAATCCACCGGCCGCTCCGATGATTCCGCCGATCAACGCTCCTTTGCCGCCGCCGATCGCTCCGCCGAGAACCGCACCGCCGGCGCCGCCGCCTCCAATAAAGATGATCTTGCGATGCTTCATCTTGTCGCCGGTCGCAGTGCCTTCAACATCACTCTTTGCATCGTCGGTATAAAGATCCGTCAAAGAACCGTTGATCCGACGCGTCGTTCCGTTCGGCAGACGCACTCGAGTGAAACTAACATCGATCGTTCCCGGCTTACCGCCTTTCTGCGCCGCGACGACCGCATCTACCCGACCCGTCAACTCGCTTCCTTCGGGAATCACCACGACACCAGTAGATGAGTAGACCGGCTCGGTGGTACTTGCACTAAACGTCTGGCCGACATGCGCAGTCTTCGAACTGATCGTGTCGTTCATCCGCGCATGAACGCGCTTACCGCCCGTGACCGTGTAAAGCTTCACTGCCGGAGCCGCTGTTCTTTTTACGACGGTCTTCTTACGGATGACCGGTCGCTTCCGCGTCTGAGCTGACGCGTCCAACGGGAGTGCCGCGATCCCAACCAAAGCGATCAACATCCCGATGATCGATACCTTCCCTAAGCTCTTCATAGTTCCTCCTAAGCCCTGTTTCGAAATAACCCGTCCTGTCCGAGTTTCGACCTTGTTTCGACGGGTACCTGAACGGATTCGTTGCATGTATTTACCGATTCAAATTGACCGCTTCGCCCGTAAAAACTGCAAGCAAAAGTTTTTCTTGAAATGGACAAACGTTTGCACATATTATTGAGGCAAATATCAAGCTCGTTAGCTTTGGGGCCGACCCGACTTGGGGGGTTAAAGCCTTTTGGTTCGATTAGGGGACGCTATGCATCTGTTTCGAGAAACCTTTCTCTTGTTCTCGCTCAATCTGCTCGACGCGATCTTGACCATTGTCTGGGTTCGCAATGGCGTCGCTACGGAAGGCAACCACCTCATGGCCCGTCTTCTCGATTCGGGCGACTTTACGTTTCTTGCGGCGAAGATAGCGATCGGTACGATCACGGCCTTGGTGTTACTCCGCTGGGGCAATCGCCGGCTCGCGAGATACGGATTGACGGTCGCACTCGCGGTGTATATAAGCTTAATGGGAATTCATGTGATGACCGGGCTGACGGCGTTCGGCTATATCTCGAAGACGGCTATTCCGGATCTCCTCTCGCTGACCCAGGCCCTTGTTTAGAGAACCGGAGTTAGAGACAATATTTCGGCCCCATGTTCCCAGCGGAAACATGGGGCCTTTCCCTTTCGTAATCACTACGCAACGCCCGCTCGAATGCCCTGCATCAAAGACGTTGCTATCATGTATCAGAAGGAACGAAGTGTTATGGCAAGCAAACCTGTTTATCACATGTCAGCCCGCCAGATCATTCTGCTGGCTTTCGCGGCAGCAATGATCGCAGTGGGTGCAACGGCTCTCATTTATTCGCTAACTAATTTTCTTAGACAGAAAGATCAATCCGGCGTCAGCTTTGCTGAAGCCGCCCCGCCAGGAATCAACGACCCGAACACAGTCAGCGACGAACAGAACAGCATCGAGGTTTACCGCACGATGGCGCCGGGCGTTGCGTTCATTAACACCACTTCGATCCGACAGGATTGGTGGGGCGGAACGCAGGAAGGTAAGGGTAACGGTTCGGGATCGGTTATCGATGCCGAGGGGCATATCCTGACAAACTTTCACGTTATCGAGGGAGCTCAGAAGCTGACGGTCAACTTCGGTGGCGAGAAAGTCTATCCGGCGACACTCGTCGGTGGTGATCCGGACACCGATCTCGCGGTGATCAAGATCGATCCGCCCGAGACGGGGTTGACGGTTATCCCGCTCGGAAACTCAGACAGTTTAGTCGTCGGTCAAAAGGTTCTCGCGATCGGTAACCCGTTCGGTCTCGATCGTACATTGACGACCGGTGTCATCTCCGGACTCCAGCGTCCGATCCGTGCGAGAAACAATCGTCCGATCGACGCCGCGATCCAAACCGACGCCTCGATCAATCCGGGTAACTCGGGTGGTCCACTCCTGGACAAGTTCGGCAAGATGATCGGCATCAACTCGCAGATCCTTGCACCGGCCGGCGGGTCGGTCGGCGTGGGTTTCGCCATTCCGGCGAATACAGCAAAGCGAGTCATCCCGCAGTTGATCCAGTACGGCGAAGTGCGACGTCCTAAACTTGGCGGTGAACTGCGTAGCGTGAAAGACATTCAAGCTCGCTTCCCAAATCTGCGTCTCCCGGTCGCGAACGGTCTGATCGTTCTGCGTGTTGTTCCGGGTGGTTCTGCGGAACGTGCCGGTCTCCAGGGTTTGACCGACGATGGCAGCATTGGCGACATCGTCGTCGGAGCCGACGGCCAAGACATGAGTGATTTGGATGATCTCTACAGGCTCCTCGACAAAGCTCAGCTCGGTCAGACCGTGCAGCTGCAAGTGAATCGAGCGGGTAAAACGGTAACTGTGCCGGTTCGTTTAACGGCTCCGCCTTCGACGAATCGCACGACTACGCCACGGCGCTCGGTCCAAGACTAGAGCAAAGGTAGTTTCGTTATGATCGGGGCCCGGGCTGTTCGCAGCTCGGGCTCTGAGTTTATAAACACAACGTGCAGCCTCACGATTTTTACAACGAGGGTTTCGGTTGGATCTGTCGACACTGCGAGAGCGAATTGACGGCGGAGCGAGTCGATGGACAGCCGCGCTTTTTCCGCGAGGGCGAAGCCGAATCTAAAACGCCGAGTCTTTCGACTCACGCACTCGCCAAATGGGCGGATCCGGAACGGAAGACACTCGTATGCCCTAGATGCGGAATCACGGAAGTCGTCGACGTTTCGTGAGCCGGGCCCGTGTGATAGATTTTTTGTAATGCTAGAACGCGAATTAGAAACGGCGATCCGCCTCGCACGCGAAGCCGGTCTGAAGGTCCTTGAGTACTACGCACTCGAGATCATCGCTGAAGAGAAGATCGGTTCCGACAACTTTGCCGAGCCGGTGACGGTTGCCGATCGCGCTTCCAGTCGGATCATCGTCGATGGCCTACGCGAAGATTTTTCCGACGACTATATTCTGTCGGAGGAAGAGGTTGATGAACCGTCTGCGCGCGTGTCGTCGAATCGAGTCTGGATCACGGATCCGATCGACGGCACCTGGGGATTTATAAAAAAGGATGGCGACTTTGCCGTCCAGATCGGTCTCGCGATCGATGGCGAGCCGGCCGTCGGAGTGGTTTACCTGCCGGCGCAAAAGCGCCTTTACTACGGCTCGAAAGGAAACGGTTCGTTCGTTCAGAACGATGGCGAAGAATCGATTCGTCTTCGTGCGAATGACGGGCTCGACTTCACAAAGATGAATCTCGCCGTCTCGCGAAATCATCGCAGCCCGAAGATCTCGCGGATCATCGCGGACTTTGGTTTTGCACGTGAGATACAACGGGGATCCGTCGGGCTAAAAGTCGGACTGGTCGCTGAAGGCATTTGCGACGTCTACATTCACCTCTCACCGCGGACAAAGTTTTGGGACACGTGCGGGCCGCAGGTGATAGTTGAAGAGGCGGGCGGACGTCTGACGGATCTTTTTGGCGAGACGATCAAGTACAACATCGACGACGTACAGAACCACGGAGGGATCGTCGCTACGAACGGTGCGGCACACACCGCAGTAATTGATCGACTCGCACCTCTGCTTCAGGAGTTCGGACGGGTGAAGAAAACCGCTGCTTAGCTTGCGACACGAGCACTAACGGAATTCAGACCGTTAGTGTGATTTCGTGTAAGTTTGTGGTTCCAGTCCCTTGCAAACACTGGAACCACGAACTTACACGAAGACACACGAAAAGAACCACGAAGCGAACGCTCGGAGTCCTACTTAAGGAAAATCTGCGTCGTTAAGAATCGGAACGCACCTGCCGGCAAAAGACTTCTCATCGCCAATATGCCTTTTGTATTTACGGGGTAACGCAACTTCTTCGTTCGATCCGTGACGGCATCGTAAATCTTGTTCGCGACGAGCGAACCATCGGGAGCCTCTGCACTTCCCTTTCGCATGAACTCGAGAAATCCTTCCAGCTTTGACTCGTAGACGGTCAGTCCATCCTTCTTCGCGATATCCTCCGACCGTCCGAGAAACTCAGACTTGATCGGACCCGGCTCAACGAGCTTAAGCCGGATTCCGAATGGCTCAAGCTCGTACTGGAGCGACTCCGTAAAACCCTCGATCGCAAACTTCGTCGCGTGGTAGAGACTCGAGAATGGAAACGCAGTCCGTCCGCCAACCGACGAGATGTTAACTATCGTCCCGCGCTTCTGTTCGCGAAAGTACGGGATGATCTCGCGACAGACATTCATCACGCCGAAGAGGTTCGTCTCAAACTGCCGGCGCACCTGCTCATCCGATGCGGCCTCAAACGGACCGAGCAAACCGTAGCCGGCGTTGTTTACGACTACGTCGATGCGACCAAACTTCTCGATCGTCTCCGCGATCGCAGACTTGATCGACGCCGGATCCGTAACATCGAGACGGATTGCCGCGAGATCGACGATGTTCGCAAGATCGATTGCCTTCTCCGGCGTCCGCATCGTCGCCGCGACCTTCCAGTTCTTCGATTGAAAAAGTTTCGCCGTCTCGAGACCGATCCCACTCGACGCGCCCGTTATCAACACGACTCTATCCATGGTCACAATTCTAGGACCTACAGGACGAATAGGACTAATAGGACTAATAGGACTAATAGGACCTATACGACCTATTCGTCCTATAAGTCCTACATCTCCATCAATGATAAACTTCAATCCAATGAAGTTCCTACACATCTCCGACGTTCATCTCGGGTGTACCCGTTATCAATTACCCGAGAGCCCGCGCGATTTCTTTGACGCGTGGATCGACGTCCTGCAGAAATACGCAATCGGCGAGAACGTCGATTTCGTCATAATGTGCGGCGACTTCTTTCACAAGCGCAACGTTCCGCCCGAGACAATGAACTACGCGTTCGCGGGTTTGAATCTTTTGAAGGAAGCTGGAATACCGGTTATCGCGATCGAGGGGAATCACGACCAGAAACATAACGACACCGAGTACAGCTGGCTCCGAAGTCTGGCGAACTGGAACCTTCTATATCTTCTCGAACCGACAAACGAGCACGGGCAGATCATCTATAAACCTTGGGACGACGGCCGGGGCGGATATATCGATATCGGTCGTGCTCGGATCTTTGGTTCTCATTGGTACGGTGCGTCCGCGAACTGGGCGATCCCGCTGCTGATCGATGGGATCAAGCAGCATCGCCGCGAAGGTGCCTTTCACATATTGCTGCTCCACACGGATGTCGAGGGACACCAAACGCATCCTATCCCGGCGCTCTCGATCGCGAAACTCAACGAGCTAAAGTCTGTCGCGGATTATGTCGGGCTGGGCCACACGCACATGCATTACGTGATCGACAACTGGGCGTTCAATCCCGGCTCGATCGAAGTAACGAACATCGCGGAATATCGCGAAACGCGCGGCGTGTTTCTAGTCGAGGTTGACGACGCCAACAACATCACCGCTCAACACATTCAGGACTATCATCAACGTCCGTTTCAACGTCTGTCGTTCGATGTAACAAAATACTCAGACACACATCAGTTGACGCGCGATCTGCTCGCGATGATCCTACGTGAAGCCCGTGTCGCGGAAGAGATCGAGCCAATTATTGAGATCACACTCCGAGGCCAACTCGGTTTTCCGAATTCGTTGATCGAGTCGAAGAAGATTCGCGAGGAGGCACAGAAACTCACCGGGGCCCTTCACATCCGTTTGAAGAATGTATCCTTGCCGGTTGAGTATGCGGTGGCTGTCGATATGCCGGACGATGCGGGACGTGAGATCGTCGAGCGTCGCGTCATCGAAGATCTCGTTGTCCGTGACAAACGATTCAAGTCCAACGTCGGCGATATCTCGAATTTGATAATCGGCGCAAAGCGCCTTGCTCTAGGCGACGAGGACCCTGACAAGATCGCCGAGTTTATCCGCACTGCCGTCGAAAACTAATGTCGGATGCTTCGCAAAAGGTCGAGGGTATAAAGCAGCTACCGCTGTTCCCTCTTCCTCTGGTCCTATTGCCGAACGAAGTCCTGCCGCTTCATATCTTCGAACCGCGTTACCGGCAGATGCTTCACGATATCGAACTTCGCC
The DNA here is from genome assembly GCA_035274235.1 of Pyrinomonadaceae bacterium. Lineage (GTDB taxonomy): Bacteria > Acidobacteriota > Blastocatellia > Pyrinomonadales > Pyrinomonadaceae > OLB17. Next base: position 537 of record DATEOJ010000287.1, on the reverse strand, counting down.
GAAATCTCTTCGGTGTGACCTTCTTCGACGCGGAGTCTGAAACATCGGATCGACCTGCTATCGGGAGCGTCGGGTGCGTCGCGGAGATCCGTGAAACCAGTTTGCTTCCGGACGGACGCTCAAACATCGTCACGTCGGGCGTTATTCGATATCGACTGCTCGAATATTCCACCGACGAAACTCCGTACCTCGCCGGCGTGGTCGAGTTCTTCGAAGACGATCCCGAAGACGACGCTCTCTTACAGCCGGTTGCCGATGAAGTGTTCGATTTATTCTCGCGAGTCGCGAAGGCCGCGTTTCAACTTGGAGGCGGACGAGGAACTTTCCCCGAGATCCCGAAGACGGAGCCCGAACAGTTGTCGTTCCTTGTTACTGCCGCCTTCAATCTCGACGCCGAGGTCAAATACCGAATGCTCGAGATGACATCGACCCAGCGACGTCTGACACGCCTCCGAGATATTTTGGTTCAGGCGGTCGAGAAGATGGAATCAAACGCGGACATAGTAAAGGCCGCTCAGACGAACGGCCATTCCAAAA
>DATEOJ010000286.1:0-5214 GCA_035274235.1 Pyrinomonadaceae bacterium | reverse complement strand
CATGTGAAGATTTGCCACAGCCAAGGGCTCCGATGTCGGGATCATTGATCTCGACAGAAAGCCGCCCACCTGATAACACAGGTTCAATTCAAGCGTTTGGAACGGATCCCGCGGTTTCTTTCGCTTCATCCCCATCATCTTCCGCTTCCAACTCTTTGCGGATCTCCTCTGCCATTCTCGCTTCTTCAAGAGCGAGCGGAAGCTCTGACGCGCGGGCCGAGAGCTTTTTCAACGCGAGTTCCGAATCAGCCAGATGCGAACCGCGGGCGGCGGCGGCCTCGATCATCTGTAGTCGCGACTCCGCTTCCGCCAACATCTGTTTTGCCTCATCACTTATCGACTCGATCTTCCCGATGTCGCGAACTATCTCGGACGTAAATTTATCTGCGCTCTCAGGCGTAAGGCGATTGAGTTGCTTTATCTTCCCGCGCCGACGTTTCGCCAGGAGGAGTTCCTTCTTGGACGACCTCACGATCCTTGTTGCCGTCAGACGCGACGCCAGGGTCTCGCGATATGCGTCTTCGAGCATAAGGTCGCCGCGATGCAATTCCCTCAGCACCCGCTTTTCGTTCGTCTTCAATTCGTTCCGGAACCAATCGATCTCCTCGGCCCTGATACCGTCAGCCGCGATTCGTTCGCGCATTTCTTTGGTCCAGTTGGAGTACCGGTAGCCAAAGAAGCCCGAAAGGCCAAGCCCGACTACAAAGCCCAGTACTGAAAGAATCAGCCCGATGAAAAAGAATGTGGCGGCAAGTGGCGGAGTGCTGCCAAGAACGAGCGTGAGAAATAGAAAGACCAATGCCGGGACTCCGCCAAGGACAAAAGGCGCGGAAATGGCCGCGATCTTAAGGTTTCGGCCTTTCGCGAGGTCCCGCTTGGAAATATCGTACTTTGATTGGATCGCCTCCATTTTTTCAGTCCTTAACTTTAGCAAGCCGTGCAAACCTAATTCAAACAACTGGCATCACAAACTTTAACTAGTTCAACGAATTATATTAGACTAGCGGGGTTCTTTTCGGGCTGGCACAAAGTATGACGAAAAAGATTGCTCTCTCGCTCGTTGCATTTCTTCTCTTCCCTTCCGTGCTGCTCGCTCAAAAACCGGACGACCCGGATAAGCCGAAGGTCCGGACCGTATCGATCCCTATCTCGATATTCACCAAAGAAGAGTTACGACAAGGTCAGACCGAGGAATATGTTCAGGCAGAACGCCTCATCGTAAAGGAAGATCGCGACGATCAGACAGTTCTCTCTATCCGCAGCGTAACTGACGCACCACTCGCTCTAGCGATCCTTGTCCAAGAGGATCTCTCGTCATCCTTCAACCTGCAGATCAACGATCTCAAGAAGTTTATACGTGCACTTCCCCGCGGAACGCGTGTGATGGTCGCTTATCTGCGAGGCGGTACGCTTCAGGTTAGGCAGAAATTCACGGAGGACCTGGATGCAGCAGCCCAATCGCTTCGTATCGTCGTTTCAAGCGGTGCCGCCGCTCCAAGAAATCCGTATGACGGCGTTATCGACGCCCTTAACCGGTTTGACGCTTTGCCCGCGGGGCGGAGAGCGATACTTATGGTCTCCGACGGCTTAGACGTCTCGCAGGGGCTCTCTAGTTCAACGCCGTCGCAGAGTATTGACCTCGAGCGAGCCATCCAGCGTGCACAGCGGCGTTCGGTCGCAGTCTTCGCGTTTTATAATCCGGCGAGCGTCACGGAAGGAGGCGACTCCCGGCTGATCATGAATGGTCAGGGTTCCCTGCTGAAACTCGCGGATGAGACGGGCGGACGGGCGTTCTTTCAGGGATCGATCGGTCCGATCAGCTTTGACCCCTTCTTTCGCGAGTTGACGCTGCTTCTTACGCGACAGTTCCTGCTTTCGTATCTCTCGACTCACATGAAACGCGGGTATCACAGAGTCGAGGTCCTCAGTACAAACCCCGAGATCAAGATCGAACATCCTAAAGGTTATTACTACCGCTAGCCGTTTAGCCGGGCATTGCAGGACGGGCAGATGTGCACGTCCTCTTTGATCAGCAGGCCTATCCAAAACAAAGGAAAGAAAGCGACTAGCAGCACTGCGAAGACCACCCATCCGGTCGTCGAGATGCGCTTTTCTATGCGTGGTAAAAACTGACTCATACAATTCGGGCAGCGGTAATTGCCCGTCATGTACTGAGCGTCGTGAGCAACAAGTGGTTGCGGGGAGTTTTCGACGCCTCGTGCTCCGGCCTGAGTCTGGTATTCGTCGGTCTTCCAGGCATAGGGCCGAGGCGGTTGATAGTCATACGGAATCTGCCGCTGCTGTTGGGGCATCGGCTGAGCAGCGTGGAACTTAGTTCCGCAAAATCTGCAGAACTGGCTCTCTGGTGCATTTCGCTGACCGCAATTCTGACACTGGATCATACTTAATCGTTATCGAATCATAATTGAGACAGGAGACGGGAGGCAAGAGAGGGGGGGGCGGAAGACGGGAGACAGGAGACAGGAGACAGGAGTATCTTCGTCACTTGTCTCTTGTCTCCTGTCTCCCGTCTTCCCTAGAACCGCACCCGTTCGCCCGTCCGGATCGCTGAGTAGACCGACTCAACCAACTCCACCGACTTGAAACCGTCATCAGCGGTCACAGGCGGTGCGACTCCATTGAGAATCGAATCGATGAAAGCGTGATCTTCCTGCACGTAACCCCAACGCTCTTCTTTCTCGGTCATGTGCCATGACAACGTTTCAAAGTTTGCATCCATGCCGCGGGAGTCGAGCAGACGTTCCATCTCCTCGGTCATGATCGTTCGATGATGGCAGAAGACCTCGATCCGCTCGAACGGAAAGTGCCAGCTCGCGTCGGAGGATGATGCGAATGTGCAATGGAAACCGTTTTTAAACTTGAATATGATCGAGAACTCGTCGATCTCCGGATACTCGTGCTGCGACCCGTAGGCGACCAACTCCTCGATCTCACCAAACTGGAAGCGGCACATGTCGAATAGATGGATCGTCGTCTCGTATAGGAAGCCACCGGTAACATTCACATCGCCGGTCCAGATCGGGTTCTTCAACTCACCCCGATTCATTTTTATGTGAGCCGAATGCGGGTTGTCGCTCTGCAGAAGATGTTTGAGATGGGCGTAGACCGGTGCGTAACGCCGATTATGACCGACCTGAAACACGCACTCGCTCTTGTTCGCGGCATCGCGGAGCTCGGTGGCGTCCTCGATACCGATCGAGAACGGCTTCTCACAGAACACGTGTTTCCGTTCGGCAATAGCGTGGAGTGCGATCTCCTTGTGCGTCTTATTCGGCGCACAAACGAGGACAGCGTCACAATTCTCAAATAGCTCTTCTCGAGATGAACAAACCTTGCCACCGATCGTCTTTGCCGTTTTCTCCGCCCGTTCGGGAACGATGTCGTACAGAGCAGCGACCTCAGCTCGTTCGTCACGGGAGTAGATCCGTCCGTGTACGTTACCGATGAAGCCCGTCCCGATGATTCCAATTCGTACTTTGTTCATAATATTTCTAACGCAGAGATCGCGAAGTGCAACTGCTTCTTCATTACAAAATTAGTAATTACAGCATTAGTAATTACACGGAGCGGGATGCTGAGAGCGACCCTCCTTGTAATTACTAATGCTGTAATTACTAATTTTGTAATGAAAGACGGTGTGCCCCCTGAGATCTTCGCCAAGTTTCACCAACTACCGCCCGCTGCATGCTGACCGATACCAAGAACCTTCTCGGTTGCGGCCTTCGCTTTCTTCGCGACTTCGAACGGATCATGGTCCCAATATTCCGGACGGAAGATCTCGATGCTAACCATGCGGTCGTAACCGATCTTGTCGAAATGCTGTTTGATCTCCTCGATCGGGAGAATCCCCAAACCGGGATAAAGGCGCTGGGCGTCGGTCAAGTCTGCTTTGGGCAGATCCTCAGCATCGTTGATGTGAAAGATGAAAAGCTTCTCGGGACGCATTGAGTCGATCGCACCAAACGTCGAATTTCCCGCATAGAAGTGAAACGTATCGAGAACGTTTCCGATGCTTTTTCTATCGACCTTCTCGACGATCTCGTTGCAAAGATCGAGCGTCTGGACGGAGCAGTCGGTCTGACCGAGGAATTCAAATGCGAGCGAGACACCGAAAGGCTCCGAGATATCGGCCAGCTCGTTGAGTACGCGGACGGATTCGTCGATGACCTGTTCTTTGGTGGCTCCTTCTGGGAGTTTGCCGGGAACGACCACTATATACGGACAGTTGATCTGACCCGCGATCGCGGACAATTCACCGCATTGTGCTTTGATCGATTCATAGTCTTCCGGTGTTCGAAACGTTATGTGCTCGATCGAGTTGATCGAGTACGGTTCGACGTTATTCTCGGTCAACAAGGCGTGGAGGTCGGCGATGGCATGGGTTTCGAGATAGCGACGAAGTTTCGAGGCCCAAAGCTCAACAAGATCAAACCCGGCGGCACCAGCCGCGCGAATGTCGGTTTCGAGATCGGCGTGCATCGTAGTCGCGCCGTTCAGTGCGATTTTCATATGTATCTCCCGGTAAAACGAGATTTTATCACTTTTAGGTCTGCTCATTGAAACGCGGAGAACGCGGAGGACGCGGAGAAACCTTGAGCAAACTTCCCCGCGGTCTCAGCGGTCTCCGCGTTAAGAAATACTCGCAAACGCAACGCAACTCTTTGCCCCGCCATCAAACATTCGGTTAAATTAAACCGTAGCGATTCGCTCTCCTGTCTTAACCAATATGAAAAACCTGCTCACTGCTTTCGCTGCCCTGGCGATTTTCGTTTCCGCTGCCTTCTCACAAACGTCCGACGTCGCACTTCGTCGCGCTATGCGTCTCGATGCAGACCAGCGTGACGCCGGTGGGAAGATCCCAAGGCTCGAGGCATCGGAACATATTTCGCGAGCGGAGACCTACATGGCAAATCGTATGTTCCCGCAGGCACGCGAGCATTGGCAGAAGGTTCTCGACAATTACCCGCAGGATCCAGGCATCGCGAAGGCTTTGTTTGGTACCGGACGCTCTTACATGTGGGAGCGGGAGTATGACAAGGCGGTCTTTTGGTTCGAGAAGCTCAAGGGCGATAGATCGAAGGAGGGTCGTGAAGGACTCGCCTTCAAAGGGGCCTCGCTTGTCCGATTGGGCAAGAATCTCGAGGCCGCGCAGGTCTACGGGCAGTACGTTCAGGATTTTCCAAACGGAGAACG
>DATEOJ010000285.1:0-4774 GCA_035274235.1 Pyrinomonadaceae bacterium | reverse complement strand
GGTTCGTCAACGATCGACTGTGTTGCGTTGCAGTCCGACGGAAAGATCTTGATTGGCGGAAGTTTTTCGGGAGTTAATGGTTCGGGTCGCTCGGGAATCGCCCGACTTGAGTCAAACGGTGCGCTCGATGCGACGTTCATTCCGGCCCTCGGAGGTACGGCGGCGGTAAAAGCCATAGTCGTCGAAGCAAACGGCAAGATAGTCATCGGAGGCACGTTCACTGGCGTCAACGGAGACCCGCGGAACAATTTGGCGCGGGTGCAGTCAAACGGTGCCACCGACCTGGCATTCAACTCGGCAGCCAGTCCGATCTCTAGCATCGTTCGACAAACCGATGCCAAGTACCTTGTGACAGAGAATAATTTTGGCAAGCTAAGTCGCCAGAATGCCGACGGTAGTCTCGACGCGTCCTTCACGCCGCCCACTTTCGGATATTCAAGTACTCCTCTCGTCTTTTCCATTCTTCAACTCGCGGACGGAAGCATACTGGTCGGTGGACGGTTTGACACAGTGAACGGTCTTTCGCGGCGCAATCTTACAAGGCTGCGGTCGAACGGTTCGCATGTCACGACGTTTATGCCGAACGGTGCAAATGCTGACGTCGGCGCGATGCAACTGTACGCGAGCGACAAGGTCATGATTGGCGGCACGTTTATATCCGTCGACAACGTCGGTCGTGTCGGTGTCGCACGCCTCACCGTTCCTGCATTGCAGTTCCGCACAAGGTTCGACTTTGATGGCGATGGTAAAGCGGAGATCGCCGTGTACCGTGCGTCTTCGGGTGTTTGGTATCAACTTTTCAGTGGCGGCGGACCCTATGGACGGCCCGTGTTTGGCCTTGCCGGGGACATTCCAACGCCGGCCGACTTTGATGGCGACGGTAAGACCGACGTCGCGATATGGCGTCCGTCGAATGGCCAGTGGTGGTGGAGTTCGAGTCTGAATGGCCAGCTTTGCGCGGCGACACTCGGGCAGGCGGGTGACATCCCGATGCCTTCGGATGTCAACGGCGATGGTACCGACGAACCGGTTGTTTACAGACCGTCGAACGGCACGTGGTACTGGGCGACGACGACAGGCTTCTTCAACCTGCAGTTTGGAATTCCGGGTGACGTTCCGGTGATCGGCGACTTTGACGGTGACGGGAAGTCTGACCGTGCGATCTTCCGTCCGTCGAATGGTGACTGGTGGTATTCGGCGAGCGGCTCTGGTGGAGCTCATCGAACGGCACATTGGGGTGCGACGGGAGATATCCCGACGCCCGCTGACTTCGATGGCGACGGTAAAACGGACTTCGCTGTCTTCCGTCCGTCAAACGGCGGCTGGTATGTTCGGCGTTCGAGCAATGGCAGCTGGTTTGCACAAGGATTCGGGCTCGCGGGTGATCGACCGGTCGCGGCGGATTTCGACGGCGACGGTCGAGCAGACATCGCTGTGTTCCGTCCGTCTACCGGTGTCTGGTACTTACTCCAGTCGACCGCCGGATCGGGCGGAGTGAACTGGGGCCTTGCGACCGACGTCGCAGTTCCCAACGCATTCACTCAGCAGTAGTTGATACTGCCAACGTGTGACAACGGTGAGGTCGAGGCGGTTTGAAGTTGTGGTAGAATTTTTTCTTTTGTATGAGCAACTTCGACCAGGCGATTGCCAGCCTCGACCTCAAACTTTTCGAAAAGATTCAAAGCCAATCAACGGAGAACGACAAGCGAACTTTCCTCGCTATTCAGCTTGCCGTTCGAAATCTTCGAACGCCATACAACTATCTTGAGATCGGCTCATATCTCGGTGGGAGCATTCAGCCCCATCTGCTCGACGAGCGGTGCCGACATATTGTTTCGATCGACCGTCGACCGCTTCAGCAGCCTGACGCCCGAGGGTTTGATTACACATACCTAAACAACTCTACCGAGCGTATGCTCGAGCAGCTTCGTAATGTCGCCTCCGACAAGATGGATAAGATCAAGACGATCGACGGCGATTCGAGATCGCTAACGCCGTCGGCAGTGACGGAGAAGATCGACCTCTGCTTTATCGATGGCGAACATACGGACGAAGCCGCGTTTGCGGATTTCAAGTTCTGTCTCGAAGTATTAAATCAAAATGGGTGCATCGCGTTCCACGACGCTCAGATCACCTACAACGGTCTCGCCGACTGCGTAAATTATTTGGAGAAGCAAGGCATCTCATTCAGGGCATACTCCCTTCCAAACGCTGTGTTTCTGATCGAGATCGGAGACTTCCCGGTTCATCGGGAGCCGGCTATCTTTGACCGACTCGTGAATAATCACGACAGCTATTTATTCGCTCTCCAGGAAAACGACCAGTACCGACGATTCGCCAACAAGTACCTGTTCCGGACCGTTAGAAACTTTATTTCTCGAGTGCTCGGTGGTAATGTGAGCCAGTAAAGTAACCCTAGCCGTGAGAAACAGCCACATATCTCCTCCGGGTCTCCCGGCAAAATGTCATGTGGTTCACCGTCAAAAAACGACCATGAGAAGACTATCCGCCATCGTGATGATACTGGCGCTGATTTGGTGCGCCGTTCCGGTTAATGCTCAGGATCTTGTACCCGTCGCGGATCTCGCGGGCGGTTCAAGCGTCTTCGTCTTTCGAAACACGGCCAAGGCTACGCCGCGGCCTGCCGCGCAAAGAGTCAAGCCAACTCGAACAAAAACGCAGCGCATCGAGACCGCGAAGCGAGTCAGCACACAGTACGTGACGCTGGCGAAGGTTGCGCCGCGTCGTGTTAAGTCCGAGACGGTTCGCGAAGACGACCCTCGCATACCAAAGATCCCGACGATGTCGAAGGAACAAGCGTCGGTCATCTTCGCCGGCGTGGGCGAGTTCTTCATGGAGAAGGATCAGTACACGCGAGCCCAGGATTTTTTCAGGGAGTCGATACAACTGGATCTTAAGAACGCCAAAGCTCAGGCCGGGTTGAGTGAAGCTCTTGCGCTTGAAGGTAACGGGCTTCTCGTAAAAGGCGATACCAAGGTCGCGCGTCTTAAGTTTGAAGAAGCGTTGAAATACAATCCGAAGAACTCACCCGCTTACTTCGGACTAGGAGAAGTGTTCTCAGACCTCGATCAGGACACGCAGGCAATCACTAACTACGAGAAAGCGATCTCCTTCGACAAGGACCTGACCGAGATCTATGTTCCGCTCGGTGTTCTCTATTACCAGCAGGGCCAGATAGCGAAAGCCGAGGAGTTTCTGATGAAGGCTCTCGCGATCGAGCCGAACGAGGCGCAGACGCAGTACTTCCTTGGACTTGTGCGCTATTCGCAGAACAAGAACGAGGAAGCCTTGACCGCTTTCAACAAAGCGAAGTCGATAGATCCAAACTACGCCGAAGCATATTTCCAGGCGGGTGAGACATTGACGCGGCTCGGTCGCAGCAAGGACGCGATCCTCGAGTACAAGAAGGCGACCGAGTTAAAGGCGAACTACTTCGAAGCGCTTGTTGGTCTCGGTGGTGCATACTACGCGACCGATAATTTTGCCGAAGCCGTAAACGCCTACAAGCTGGCTGAACGCTTGAAGAACAACAGTATCGAGGTGCTCGTCAATCTCGGTGACGCTTACCGTGAGATGGCCAACTACAACGACGCCGAAGCGAAGTATAACCTCGCGACGGTCTTCATCGAGCGTGACCCAACTTTCTCGAAGGACGAGGCGGCGGACATCTACAGCAAGATCGGATTTACGATCGCAAAACAGTGCGAGCTGAACATGCGCAAGGCGATTCCTTGTCGCTGGGAAGTTGCGGTCAAAGCGTTGGAGAAGGCGTCCGCGATAACCGGTAACAACGTCGATACGGCGAACCTTGGCTGGGCGTACTACAACGCCGCTAAGAACGACGCAAACGCGAAGCGGCCCGAAGAGGCCCGTGCAAAACTTGAGAAGGCGAAAGCGAATCTGCAGAAAGCAGCGTTCTCGAGTCCGAAATATATCGAGGGTCCGCTACTCAATCTTGGTATGACGCTGACCGATCTTGGCGATTACCCGGGTGCCGTCGATGCGTTCAAGCGAGTTATCGACAAACAGCCGAAGTGGGTATTCGCGATGAACGAACTCGGTATTGCGTATCGTAAGCAGGACAACTTCAAAGATGCGGCCGACTCTTTCCGCAAGGCGATAAAGACCGACGAAAAGTATGTGATCGCATACTACAATCTCGCCGAGACGGAGTTTAGAGCGGGCAATTTCGGCGAAGCACAAAAGGCTTACGACAAAGTGAAACAGCTCGGACGGAGAGACCTGCTCGCGCAGCTACAGCTAATTAGCGGCGGAAGGCTGCGAGGCTAGTTGGGCTGATTGAGTAACGCGATCCTAATCGAAGAGAACGTGCCGCTGGCACCGCTGACTACTTTACAGATCGGCGGCCCGGCACGTTTTTTTGCGCGTGCGCGGACGGAGGATCAGGTTGTCGAGGCGTTCGATGTTGCTGCCAGACGCGGTCTCGATGTCTTCGTTCTCGGCGGTGGAAGTAACCTCCTCGTCGCCGACCGCGGATACGACGGGCTGGTTATCCAGGTCGCGATAGAAGGCGTTGAACGAGACGGCGCGGCGGTGCATGCCGGAGCTGGTGAAAGCTGGGATGCTCTCGTACGGCTTTGCATCGAGAACTGTCTCGCCGGGGTTGAATGCTTGAGCGGTATTCCAGGATTTGTCGGCGGAACGCCGATCCAGAACGTCGGTGCGTACGGTCAGGAAGTTTCGGAGACGATCGTTTCGGTTCGGTCTCTTGATCGTCGGTCTAACGAGATCG
>DATEOJ010000284.1:0-5997 GCA_035274235.1 Pyrinomonadaceae bacterium | reverse complement strand
GTTTGGACAGACCGCCACCTCCATCCCGGATGGACAAGAAGCAAAGATTCTTGGAGTTATCACGGCCCGCAGTGCGGATTCGATCGTGGTGGCGACACTCGACAACTCGATGAGTTACAACGTCATGTTGACGGGTGCTACATCCGTCAAGTCGAACACGAAAGGCGTATTCCGCGGAGGCACCCGCTACGAGACCAGCTACTTGCTCCGCGGCCTTCGCGTGCAGGTGGAAGGCCACGGCGATTCCAACGGTGCGATCGTTGCAAAATCGGTCCGGTTCAACGAGCAGGATCTAAAGACGGCGCAGTCGCTCGAATCGCGTTTCGCTCCGTTAGAGGCACAAGCTAGCGCAACTGCGGCGCAGGCTGCTTCCAACACGGAAAGGATCGCCGCCGCAGAAGAGAACGCCCGTAAGATGTCGGGTCAGATCGACGAGAACAGTGCTGCGGCAGCTGCGGCTATGAAAGAAGCCGAACGAGCCAACAACCGCATCAACGGTCTCGACGACTTTGATCCGATCAAGACGATCGTTGTTCCATTCGCAACGGGAAGCTCGACGATCGGTCCGAAGGGCAAATCGATCATCGACGAAGCTGCTGCCTGGGTGAAGACTCAGGATCGAAATGGCTGGATGGTTGCAGTCGTCGGTTTCGCTGACTCGACCGGCAAGACCGCGGCAAATAAGACATTGAGCGAAAGGCGCGCAAATGCTGTGATCGGTTACTTAGTGACAAAGTACAACATGCCGCTCCATCGTTTGATCCAGCCGTTTGGTGCGGGTCAGGATATGCCTGCCGCAACAAACTCAACGACCGCGGGTCGCGCGGCGAATCGTCGCGTCGAGATCCGTTTGTTGAAGAACAAGGGTATCGCTGGGGAATAAGTTTTCTGATCGCTCCGCCATCCTGGCGCGGTCTGAATAAAACACCCTGACAAAAAAATCTCGTCCGACTGTCATTACGACGGTCGGACGAGATTTTATTTTGAGCGGGCTTATAGACAACTCCACTGATTCCCGACAACCATTGCCGGTGCGCCCGAACCACCACCCTGACACGGAGTGCTGGAACGCCGACAGTTTGCACAGTAAACCATCGAACCATTCGCTTTTCCTTGGGGAAGACTATTCACCTGGAAAGTCGGCATTTGAACCGGCGATCCAAATTCAACATCGGTGCCAAAGAACGTTGGATGTCCTTTCACTTGACCTTCACTTGGCTGTCCGGTCATAAAGACGACCGTCGCCTTGTCGAAATTCTTTTTCTCGACACCTCGGCACCCCGAGATGTGCCCGTCATAACAGAATCGATCGCCTGTCGAGTAAACCCGCACGAGTTCACCCGCCTTAAAGACATTCCCTGAATAAATGTTTCCGGTTGAAACGAATGTGCGCCGAGCGTTGAAGATTATCGGATTCCCAAATGCGTTGTTTAAGAACACGACAGGTGACGCGTAGTCGCCGGCGAGTGGGTTCATTGCCTCGTTGTAGATAAATGAATTGGTCATCGACTCGGTCGACGAATGCGATACGAGTACGTTAGCGCTGTCGAGAATATTCAGGAACGTTCCACCGATCGTGCCCGGATCGCCGCCGCCGACTGTGTTGTCGATCAGGATCCCCGCGGCGCGTTCGAAGAACATCGAATCCGCTTTTGCGGTCGCGGTCCGACGCGGATTTACAAAGAAGCTGTTCTGAATGCGCCAGTCGGTATTTCGAATATTCGTGTAGATACCCGCCTCGCGGCTGAAGACGAATCGGCAGGCGTTGATGTGAATGTAATCGAACTGCCAGTTGAGATCCGTCTGCGGCAACCCGTACGCGCTTATTCCACGATTGAAGTTGTGAAAGATGACACGATCGATGTTAAAGCCCTGCGAAGTTCTGTAGGCCCCGACCGCCTCGATGCCGGTTGTTCCGTCATTCGACTGAGCATATAGCTCAACGTCGGACAACGTGATCATCTCGGTGCACTCGCCTATTCGAAAGAGAGGTTTCTTCGAACCACTTAGAGTGATGCGAGCAGGATTCTTCCGAGGAACATCGCCGGTCGGAGCCATTGATTGAAGTCCGTTCGTTCCGCGGATGGTGATCGCGGATGGAAGTGTGACTGTCTCGCTGACGACATAGTCGCCATCGGGGATTGTCAGCATGCCGCCGTTGTTCGATGCGATAACGGCCATCGCGCTTTTAAAAGCTCTCGTGTCGTCCGTCTTACCGTCGCCGACTGCACCGAAATCCCGGATGTTGTAAAAGCCGCGCGTCGCCGCGTCCTTGCTGGCGAACCAATCGTATGTCACGGGTCCGATCCCCGGCATCTGGAACGTCAATCGATAATGCTCGTCCTCTCCGCGGAAGCACCATTTGTAGTTAGTAGGGCTCGCGAGCAGACTGGCTGTTCCAGCCGCAGCATTCATTGTTAGTCGCGAATCTGAACCGTCGCAGGCGGTGAGCTTTAACGGGGTCGATGGATTGAGATCGGTTACTGTGATGACGGTCGATGGTGGGACGTAGCGTACGGCACAGGTTGCCTGCCGGTGGTTAGTAGGTGCATCGACGATGATGTTGTAGCCCTCGAGACGGTTTTGAGCGAACGCAGAAACACAAAGCGCAAGCGCCACGGCGCAGACCGAGATCATCTTTTTCATAGTGAGATGATTATGGCGTAATCGGGAAGGGTTGCGAAAGCGACGCCTAGGAGTGGTTAGAAAAATTGGGCCGCAGATTGCTCTTTTAGCATCTGCCTTGTCGCAATGAATCGCTTGAAAATAATCTGCGTCATCCGCGTAATCTGCGGCCAACTTCGTCGATACTCTCCAGACTTGGTTCGTTGGAGCGTTAGTCAACTAAACAGCGTCGGAGCCTCACCCGCTTTCACCGGCGGCGTGAGTTCGAAGTGTTCGTATGCAAGACGCGTCGCCATGCGGCCGCGTGGCGTTCGGTTGAGGAAACCGATCTGTAAGAGGTACGGCTCGATCATTTCTTCGATCGAGTCTTTTTCTTCGTGAAGGGAAGCGGAGAGTGTTCCGAGCCCGACCGGACCGCCGTCAAACTTTTCGATGATCGTCATCAAGAACTTGCGATCCATCTCGTCGAGACCGTACGTGTCGACCTCCATCCGGTTGAGCGCGTCGTTCGCGACTTCGGCCGTGATACGTCCGTCGTGATCAACTTCCGCGTAATCGCGAACGCGACGCAAAAGACGGTTGGCGATACGGGGTGTGCCGCGCGAGCGACGGGCGATCTCGTTTGACCCCGTCTCCTCGATCTCGATATTAAGAATCCCGGCAGATCGCTCGACGATTCTCTGCAGTTCTTCGATACCGTAAAAGTCGAGATGAAAAATGATTCCGAATCGTCCTCGAAGTGGAGCGGTGATAAGACCCGGACGCGTCGTAGCTCCGACCAACGTGAACTTCGGTAGCTCCAACTTGATCGAACGAGCTGCCGTCCCCTGTCCGATCATGATGTCGAGACTGTAGTCCTCCATTGCCGGATAGAGGATCTCTTCGATCGCGGGATTTAGGCGATGGATCTCGTCGATGAAAAGGACATCGCCTTCTTCGAGATTCGTAAGTATCGCGGCGAGGTCGCCCGCCTTCTCAATGATCGGACCGGCGGTAGACTTCAGTGCCGAGCCCATTTCGTTCGCGACGATGTTTGAGAGCGTGGTCTTTCCAACTCCGGGAGGACCGGTTAGAAGAATGTGATCGAGTGCCTCGCGACGTCTAAGCGCCGCGGTCATAAATACACGAAGATTGTCCTTGATCTTCTTTTGGCCGACGTAGTCCGCAAGCTTCGCCGGGCGCAGCGTCGCCTCGAACCGCGATTCCTCGGAGCTCAGGTCCTCGTCCCTAACATTGATGGCAGCTGAATTTGTCACACGCTTTTCTTTGCGTCTTAGCGTCTTTGCGTGAGCAGTAGTTTTCACGCAAAGACGCTAAGACGCAAAGTCAGAACAACAGCCCCTTATTGTACAGGGCAAGCACGTCCATCGAAAACGCGACCGTGCAGTGCAGCAGTAGCCCCATCCAGATGTTTCCGTTTCGATAACTTAGCCAGCCGAGAAAGATCCCGGCAGCGATTGCCGCCAATGTCTCGGCCGGTGGTTTGCCGAAATGGATCATGCAGTAGGGAACGGTCATCGCGAAGATCGAGTAGGTCCCTAGTGCCGGCTTCAGGCTGTGGACGAGAAATCCGCGGAAGAAAAACTCGAGACCAAAGAACTGGAAAAAGTAGATCAGTTCCCAAACGAGAAGTGTCGAGCTGATGTAAGGCGAGCCGTCGTGGATCTGCAGGAACGGATACTTCGCCGCGAAGCCGGACGTCATCGACATCAGATAGACGAGCGGTAGCATGAGGGCGATCACGGTCGCGAACAATTTCGCGAAGCCCGATTCGAGACGAAGGTTCAGTCCGTAGTCGGCGAGGCTCTCTCGGAAAAGAAACTTGACGGCGAGAGCGGGGATCACAAAGTAGAACACTGAAACGACCGCGACCCACCAACCAAGCGCGGGAAGATTGTTTGCCGGTGAGTAAGCGATGGAGTTCGCGACGCTTTCAAGCCGAGTCCCCTGAAACGCCGGGGCAAGATTTCCCGGACTCCTCAGATAAAAGATCGCGCTGAGACCGGCGGCCGTATAGACGAGCGCGAAGATCGTCTTTCGGTCGAGAAGCGAGAAGTCGGTTGTTATCCGATCGATGAGGTCGCGCATGGATTCGGGTTGGTCGCGGCAGTTAACCGCAGTTCACGCGGATGACTCTGATTTTAGTTTGTGTAGTTTCGTGTGTGTTCGCGGTTCCAGTCTTTTCAACGGACCTCAAACGACGAACGCACACAAAATAACACGAACGTTTTCCCCTTATATCTGCGTCATCGGCGCGATCTGCGGTTAACTGCGCCTGCGGACAAGCCTATTTCGCGAGCCTCTGAAGAGCGCTCCGCAGAAGTTTCTGCACCGTCAGCTCAGTTCCTTCACGAGCCGATTCCTGCAACGCCTTCTCCGCAGCGTTTCGCTGGTACCCCAGGTTAACAAGAGCAGAGAGGGCATCGTCGAAGACGGCGTCCGTGGTTGCCGCGGGTGTGGAAGTCGTTCCGGCAGCCGCACCGAGCGACAATTCTGCGATCTTGTCTCGAAGTTCGACGACAAGACGCTCCGCCGTCTTCTTTCCGACGCCGGGAATGGCTGTAAGACGAGTTATGTTGTTAGTCCGGATCGCCGTGACGATCTCGTCGGCGCTCATGCCGGATAGCATTGTGATGCCTGACTTCGCTCCGATCCCCTGGACGGAGATCAGTTTGAGATAGAGGTCGCGTTCGCGGACCGTCTTGAATCCGAAGAGTTGAAGCGCGTCTTCGCGGACGTGCGTGAAGATACGAAGGCTGATATCCGAACCGATGTCGCCGAGTTCGTAGAAAGTCGAAAGCGGGATCGAAACTTCATATCCGACGCCGCCGACATCGATCAGCACCGTGTTCGCGTCTTTTTCGAGAATTTTTCCGGAGAGGAAGCCGATCATTTCGAGAAGGATATTTGATACGGAATGGAAAGGCAACGAGGCTTGATGCGGCTTGGCCGCCATGATGAGCGGCGAAGCTGCAAGCAACTTTCGGGATTCTCAGCTCGTCTCACTCCCAGCGACATAACTCTTACAAATTGTTTCGCGGAAAATCCTTTTCGTCCGGCGGCAAAAGAGTTAAGATATAAACCCTGCGGTGACTTGAAACTGTTCCCGGGCAGTCTCCGTAAGGAAGTACTGGTAGTTTTATTGAGGTGAAGTTATGCAATTTGCGGGACTCGTCAAAAGGATCCTTCCTTTCTTACTTACTTTTTCAGCCGGACTATTACTTGCGAGCTTCTTTATCCCGATCGGCCTTCCCGACTTTAGTGCGACGCGCGAGGCTCGTCGCGGCAAACACTGCCGGGAACAAAGAGATTTGAGAAACCAGCTGGACTCGCTTCGCGAGCAGCTTCGGGTTTCGGAGATGGAGAATGAGC
>DATEOJ010000283.1:0-2347 GCA_035274235.1 Pyrinomonadaceae bacterium | reverse complement strand
TTCAACGAGAAGTTCGCTAATCCGTATGTCGCGGCAGAACGTGGATTCATCGATGAAGTAATTGAGCCGTCCCAGACCCGACCAAAGCTTATTCGGGCGTTGTCTTTGCTGAGAAATAAGCGTGACTCGAATCCGCCAAAGAAACACGGGAATATTCCGCTCTAGGCGTTACTTTAAGGGTCGGGGGCGAGACAGTTAAAGCATCGCCGCAATCCATTGAAAGTTTCACTTTAGCTTTGTGAAAGATTCACATTAACAGTCTAAGCATAGACAGGTAAACCGATACTTAACCGCAGAATCCCCTTCTTGAATGCTCGATATCACATCGCAACGGCCCACTTGGGCCGATATCAACCTCGATAACCTCGCCGCAAACTTTCATTCGGTGAAAGAGTTTGTAGGCCGCAACGTGAAGTACATGGCGGTGGTCAAAGCGGATGCGTACGGCCATGGAGCGGTCCAATGCGCGAAGCGTCTTGAAGCGGAGGGCGTCGATTGGTTTGGCGTCGCACTGCCTGAGGAAGGCTTCGAACTACGACGTGCGGGTATCACAAAACTGATTCTCTGCCTCGGCGGTTTCTGGAACGAGCAGGAGTCGCTCGTATTGAATTACCACCTGACACCGGTCGTATTCCAGATCGAGAAGGCCCGCCTCCTTAACGCGGCCGCCGAGCGACGCGGAACGGTTGCGTCGATCCACGTGAAAGTCGACACGGGAATGGGTCGAGTCGGGGTTCGATACGATCAGGTGCGTGAGTTCGCGGATTCACTCTCCCAGCTAGAGCACCTCCGGCTCGAAGGATTGATGACGCACTTCGCCTCTGCGGATGATCTATCTCAAAACGAATTCACCGACCTGCAGATCCAACGTTTTCACGAAGCGGTTGCGATCTTTCGTGAACGGGGTTTCAAGCCCGCGTACCTGGATCTCGCAAATTCGCCCGGGGCTGTCGCCCATCCGGACGCACGTTCGAACATGGTCCGTCTGGGCGGCGTCCTCTACGGGCTTGGCGGCGATGTGTTGCCAAGAGGAATCGAGAAGCCGACGCTCAAACCCGTGATGTCACTCCACACCTGCATCGCCGACATCAAACACATCCCTGCCGGTGACTCGGTCGGCTACGGACGCACATTCGTCGCGGCTCGCGACTCTCTCATCGCAACTATTCCTATCGGGTATCAGGACGGCTACAGTCGCCCGCTGTCCAACGTCGGCCGTGCGATCGTCCGCGGCTGCTACGCTCCCGTCGCCGGGAGGATCTCGATGGACTGGACGACGCTGGATGTAACCGACGTGACGGATGCAACGATCGGCGATGAGGTAATACTGATTGGTGAGCAGGGCGGTCTGCAGGTTCTCGCCGAAGACCTGGCGAAACCCACGGGCACCATCTCGTACGAGATCACATGCGGAATCAACCGTCGGGTTCCGAGAAGATATTTGCCCGAGGAGTAAGGTAGCCGTTGCCTTCGCTCCTTCGAAGCCTCGATAATCTAACCCGTGCGGGAGAGACTGACCAAATTCGAATGGAAGCACTTTTTCAAAGAGCTCTATGAGAAGTTCTTTGAGACCGAGATCTCGAGCGCCTCGGCCCAGGTCGCGTTCTACTTCTCGTTCGCGTTCTTCCCTCTGCTTCTTTTTCTCGTCAGCCTTCTTGGTCTCGTCCTCGACTCCACCGATCAACTAAGGGCCGAGCTATATCAATACCTCGCGCAGATCATGCCGTTCAGCGCGTACCAACTGGTCCGTACGACGATGGACGAGATCATCGAAACAAGCAGCGGATCGAAACTAACCCTCGGTCTGCTCGTCACGCTATGGTCGGCATCGGCCGGGGTCGATAGCTTGCGGAGTGCACTCAACAACGTCTACGAGCTTCTCGAGACGCGGTCGTGGTGGTGGACAAAACTTCAATCGCTCATCCTTACGCTCCTCTTTATCATGCTTCTCGGTGTGGCACTTGTCGGGGTGACTTCCGGTTGGGGACTCGTAAAGGCATCGCTCGGCGGTCTCGGTCTTCAAGTGGACTCGGTGTGGATAGTGTCGCTAATACAGTGGGGCTCGATCGTGGTCGTGATGGTACTCGCGACAGCCGTTATTTACAGCTGGCTCCCCTGCTTCAAAAAGTTTCACTGGGTTTGGATAAGTCCCGGCTCGATCACAGCGATCATCGTATGGATCGTTATCGGAGCCGGATTCCGCGTCTATCTGCAGTACTTCAACAGCTACAACAAAGCATACGGTTCGCTCGGTGCCGTTATCATCCTGATGCTCTGGATGTACATCACCGGTCTCGCACTTCTTCTCGGCGGTGCCATCAATTCTGTCCTGACTGAAATGACCGAA
>DATEOJ010000282.1:0-15668 GCA_035274235.1 Pyrinomonadaceae bacterium | reverse complement strand
GCCCAACACATGGGGCTCGCGTCAGCAAACGAATTGACTGAGCAACTCACGGTGCATCGCATCGGGGTTCGAGAGGCGTTTGAGAAAATCGTAGGACCAAGAGAGGAGGAATAGGACTTATAGGTCCTATAGGTCCCATTGGTCCGATAAGTTCCCCCCAACTATGACACCCAAGAAACTCTCACATTCCCGCTGACCCGCCTCAGCTGTCCATCCGAAAATCGAATGGACATGAAACAACTATCCGCTTTCATTTTGATTCTTTCGTTTGCGGCCCATGCTTTTCCGTCGACGGGAGCCGTGCATTCGTTCGACAACATCGAGCTACTACAGTCCGAGGCCGAGAAGGTTCGGGAGACATCGGTCCGTGTGGAGTTCGGCGACGAGACGATGCGTATCGTCTCCCGCTCGAATGGAACGGTCCTCAAGGAGTGGCCTTACACGACCGTTAAGTCAGCGGAGTACTCGTACACAAAGAACCCGCGTTGGAAAACCGGTCTCGGGCTCGGTGCCGCGGCGATCGCTTTTCCGCTGCTGCTTATCGTGGCGATACCCATCGGCTTCACGAAACACCGTCGGCACTGGGTGACGATCCGAACCGAAAACGATTACGCGGTGCTCAAGGTCGGAAAAGGCGTACGCAAGATCTTTATGCCCGCGTTCGAAACAAAAACCTCTGTGCTGATCGACGCTCTCGGCGACGATAAATAATTTCAATGATCCGTAAACTCACATTTCTCATTATTCTTTTTTCCACGTCACTCACCGCATTCGGCCAAGGCGAGACACTCGATAACAACTCCGTTATCGAAATGACGCGATCGGGTCTCTCCACGGATCTGATACTCAAAAAGATCAGCACCTCGAGACCAGCGTTTGTCGTCACCTCGGCCGCACTAGTCGAACTTAAGAAAGCCGGCGTCGATGACGCGGTGATCGCTCTCATGATGGACCGAGCGGAAACCGCGTTACCAAATAAACCGACTGTGACGCCGGCTCCCGTTTCATTCACACCGCCAGGCTACTCCGACAGTTCGAGCTCGATCGTCGAAATAAAGCCGGCTATAAGACAGCCCGTAAAAACGATCGCACTGGGAAAAGGTTCGCTGCAGCCGTCGCTTCAGGCGGTTGAAAAGGAGTTAATGAAGCGAGAGGATTTCCGACGCCTCAACCTGACGATCCTTAAATACGAAGCTAAGGCCGACCTGTTTGTGGACATAGGTTTCGTAACCGGGTCGGTGCTCACACATCGGTACGTCTATCGAATCTATGATCGACGCTCGGGAGCTGTCGTGGCAGCTGGTGAGACTACGTCATGGGGCTCGCTCGCAGAGAATCTCGCGCGTCACATTTCTAAACGGCTCACGCTCGCGATTCACGAAGGACGGTTAACCTAAAAAGTAGGAGGCTGCGGCGCTCCCCAAGGTGAGGCAAGCTCAAGTCAAGCTAGACCAAAGCCTGCTTGTCCAAAGCTGCCGCAGCTTAACCTTGAGTTTGCAATGACTGTGCCGTTTCGGTCTGCGCACTAAATGGATACGTCGCCATCTCGGTAAACAAGATTCTTGAGGCCTCGCTTGACGTCGATTTGTTGTTTGATATTATCTTCAACAGGATTCTCCACGGATCCTATTAGAGGACGCGGCGGACGGTGTGGGAGACGGACGTTGCGTCTTCTTCTTTTTAAATAACCCTCGCATGCTATTCCAGCCATTTAACTTAAGCGACTGTTCGATTGACTTCTCTTTGAATCCGATTATAATTCGTCTACCTATTCTTTAAGTTCTCCTAGACAGCATTAAGAGTTCTGCGAGGCCTGAACGTTTTCCTTCAGGTTCAGTCGCAAAGTCCGACAGTTTTGATGTCGGACAGGCATTACCAAATCACAACTTGTAGCGAGCCCACACCGCTAACCCGGAGGATCCGTCATGTCGCTAACACCGTTTCGCGTTGTCGTTTCGATAGTAGTTCTTTCGACCCTCGCTGCAATCTCACTCGCGGAAACCAGTTCCTTCCCGCTCGCGTTTTGGTCAAGCTATCCGACGAATCAAGATCTTGATGTCGGGACAATACTAGCTCCGTCCATGATGACCGCGGGTACTTGTGACACGGCCGGCCCGATCGAGATCGAGTCCAGCGGCGGAACGACAACACCGACGGCGTACGCGACGCTCACCGCCGCCTTTGCCGCGATCAATGCCGGAACGCACACCGGCACGATCACTATCGACGTGTGCGGAAATACTGACGAGGGCGTCGGGACGGCGACTTTGAGCGCGAGCGGATCCGCCTCGGCATCGTATACATCGCTCACAATGTCGCCAGCGGGCGGAGCACCTCGGACGATAAGCGGAGCGACTACGGCGGGCAGTCCGATGATCGATTTCAGCGGTGCGGACAACGTCACGATCAACGGACTCAACAGTGGTGGCAATTCCCTGACGATCTCGAATACGACAGCGTCCGCGACGTCGGGCACTTCGACCGTTCGATTTATTGGCGGTGCGACAGGCAACACCATTACCAACTCCAATCTTCAAGGTTCCGTTTCCTCATCGGTCGCGACGAACGGAGCGGTCGTGTTCTTTAGTACCGATGCCGTTACCGCGAATGGTAACGACAACAACACGATCTCAAATAACAACATCGGTCCCGCAGGAGCGAACTTGCCGACCAAGGCGATCCTCGGAAACGGTTCTACGACGACGACGGCGATCGGTAATAGCGGGATCGTAATCAACAACAACAATATCTTTGATTTCTTCGGCCCCGCGGTAACGAGCTCGGGAATCGCGACTAACGGAGGCTGCAACACCTGGACGATCACAAACAATCGCCTCTACCAGACCGCGACGCGAACGTGGACGACGGGTGCCGCACATATCGGTATTGATATTCGACCGGCCACCGGCACCTCGGGTGCACAGGGAATGACGGTAACCGGAAACGTCATTGGCTATGCCTCAAATACTCAGACGGGTACTTATGCATTGACCGGCGCAGGCACGGGTGCGAAGTTCCTAGGCATCCTCTTTAATGGAATCTCTACCGGCGCCACGACGAACATCAATAACAATACGGTCGCAGCGGTGAGCATGACGGGCGTAACGAGTAGCGGCACCTCAACAGCCACCCCGTTCACCGGAATCTTATTCCAGGAAGGAAATGGGATAACAAACGGAAATACCATCGGCAGCCAATCGTCTACCGGATCGCTAACCTTTTCGACCACGACGACGTCCTCAGCTGACGTCTACGGGATCTACAATTTCAGTTCGAACGCGTGGACCTCGAACACAAATAACATCGGCGGTATCTCGGTAACGAATCTCGGGGCGTCGGGAACGTTTCTCCTATACGGAATGAGAGCGTTTACCGCCGGGACCACGACATGGTCAGGAACATCAAATGTCATTGGCGGAACAGTTGCCAATTCAATTCAACTGAACGGCACAGGTGTAGCGTCGCAGGTTGTCGGGATGTTTACCAGTAACTGTCCGCTTCTACTGACTTCAAACACGATCAGGAACCTAACGACAAATATTGGTTCTGGTTTGGGCGCTTCCTCATCTGTGATAGGAATCTCAAACAGCTCATCAACGCCGAACAGTACCCTATCGCAAAATACGATCTTCAATTTATCCAATACAAACGCGACCGCCGCCAGCACGGTTGCCGGGATTCACCTCTCAGGAAGCACTACCAACTTGGTTGAGCGTAATCTCGTCCACAGCCTTACAGTTGCGACCAACAGCATTTCAGCCGAAGTGAGTGGTTTTCGGAACGGAGCCGGAAACACGACTTATCGCAACAACATTATCGCCATCGGCGCCGGTATACCGAACGCGATCGGCGGCGCGGTGACCAACGGGAGCACCATTGGTATCAATGGGATCCTCGATTCAGCGGGAGGAAATAATTACTTTCATAACAGTGTGTATGTTGGCGGGAGCCCAACCGCAGGTTCGGGTGCGTCGTTCGCTTTCAACGGGGCCGTTACCACTAACACACGCAGCTTTCGCGACAACATTTTCTTCAACGCTCGAAGCAATAGCGGAGCGACGGGCAAAAACTACGTAATCAAAATTAACGGTACGGCGCCTAATCCCACTGGCCTTACGCTGAACAATAATGTCTATTTCGCAAACGGAACCGGCGGTGTTTTCGGCTTCTTCAATTCAGCCGACGTATCAGACCTCAATGCCTGGAAGGCATTAGTCGGACTAGATGCCGGAAGCTTCGAATCGAATCCGCAGTATTTGGATCCGACTAACGCAACACCGAACCTTCATTTGAATCCGGTGGCTTCGACCGTCGCCGAAGGGAACGGCGCCGACGTCGGCGTAACAGATGATTTCGACGGCCAAACCCGCGCATCCCTAACTCCTGTGGACATCGGTGCGGACGCCGGCAATTTTGCGGGTGTCGATCTCTCTGCACCGGCGATCAGCTACACGCCATTAGTCAATACAGCTCTCACGACTAACCGAATCCTTTCTGTAACGCTTACAGATGCAAGCGGTGTCGCGACAGGCGGACTCGCTCCGCGCATCTACTTCAACAAGAACGCGGGAGCATACTTCTCGACTGCTTGCGCACTGTCGAGCGGCACGGTTAACAACGGCACGTGGAATTGCACGATCGACAATGCCCTGATCGGTGGAGTTGTCGGAGCCGACGTGGTTAGGTACTTTGTCGTCGCGCAGGACACGACCGGAAACTTAGCAGCCAACCCGAGCGCAGGTTTTTCGGGATCGAACGTCAACTCCGTGACGAGTCCGCCAACCACTCCGAATCAGTATGTGATCGCCGTCCCGTTCACCGGTTCCTATAATGTCGGTACGGGTCAGACATTCACATCGCTCACGAATGTCGGTGGAATATTCGAAGCGATCAACAACGGTTCGCTTACCGGCAACGTCACGATAAACATAACCTCCGACCTCACTTCTGAAACGGGAGCGGTCGCGCTCAACGAGTTTGCCGAAGACGGAGTCGGTGGCTACACGCTTCTTATCAAACCGAGCGGTGGACCGAGGAGTATCAGTGGAAGCAACGCGGGCGCACTTATTCGGCTCAACGGCGCCGACCGCGTGCGCTTTGATGGATCCACGGCCGCGTCTCTCACTGGAAAGGTCGAGACCGTGGTTGGTGGAAACCCGGCCCTTCGTGAGCTTACTATCCAAAACACTAACGTCGGCACGTCAACGGTCGTTCTCGCGATCGGTTCAAATGCCGCGAATGGCGCACAGAACAACACGATCAAGAATGTAAACATCCTCGGTCAGGATCCTCTTACCACACTCGGAGGAATCACGCTTGGCGGTGCAACACCGGGAACAGCAGCGACTGGTCCGAACAACGGAAACCGAGTTGAAAACTGCTCGGTCAAGCGAACGATCTACGGCATCTATTCCGCAGGTCAAAGCGCGGCAAGCCCCAACACCGGAACGGTTATTACTCAGAACGAAAGTTCCGCGATCGTAGGTGATCGTATTCGCCGGGTCGGCATCGTTGTGTTCAACGACAACGGCGTTCAGGTAACCGAGAACAGCTTAAACGGCATTTCGACAAACGAGGGGTTTGATGGCGTCGCCATCGGAATCGGGCTGCAGGCTCTCGACAACACAGCTGCGACGGCGGGCGGTGTCACGAATGCGGTCGTCGAGAGAAACAAGATCAACGGAGTGGCGAGCTTAAGCGCGACCGGTTTCTCGGCAGCGGGTATCGGAGTCGCCGGATCGCCCGGTGGACCGAATACTGTTCGCAACAACATGATCACGGGCGTTACCTCACCGGCCACTTCCCCGGACCTTGTCGCCGGCATCTACATTGCCGGAGTGACCGGATCGGTAACGCGGGCGTATCACAACTCGGTCGCGATGACCGGTGATCGAGGCGCTGTGGCTTCTCAAATGCCGAGCTTCGGTATCGCAGTAACCGGTGCCGACCCGACGGTCGAGTTGAAGAACAATATCTTCTACACCACGCAGACCTCCGGCGGCGGTGCTAATGCGAAGAGCTACGCGATCGGAATGGTCTCGACCACCTTCGCGAACCTGGATTCGAATTACAACGACTTCTTCTCATCGGGTGCGAACGCCGGTTTCTTCCGAACCGGTTCTCTCGCCGCCGGTGCAGGAACGGATCACGCTACTCTCGCTGCGTGGCAAGCCGCAGTTTCGGATGACGCGAATTCCCAGGAATTGGATCCGGTCTTTATCGATCCGCTGTCTGACCTTCATCTGAACAGCGGAACGAGCCCGCTCCTCGGCGACGGTATCACGGGCTTCGCGACAAATGACATCGATGGCGAAACGCGCGACGTTCCGCCGGATATCGGTGCCGACGAGATCGTGACGGTGGTCCCCGGCACCGTGCAGTTTAGCTCCGCCACCTACTCGGTTGGTGAAGCCGGACCGCAGGCGACGCTGACAGTCACGCGCACCGGCGGCGACGACGGAGCCGTGTCGGTGAACTATTCGCTAGGCGGTGGCACCGCGACGGGCGGCGGTTCGTGTGTTGGACCGGTCGATTACGTCAACACAGCGGGGTCGGTAAATTTTGCCGACGGTGATGCCGCGGACAAGACGTTCAACGTTTCGATTTGCGACGACAATGTGTTCGAAGGTAATGAAACGTTCGTCGCAACGCTGTCGATCGGATCTGGTGGTGCCACCCTCGGCACGCCGAATCCTGCGACAGTAACTATTACCGAGAACGACGTGCAGCCGATTATTCAGTTCGCTTTCTTGACGTCTGCGACTAGTGAGGCAAACCCGACTGCTGTGATTTCGGTAACCCGGCAAGGCGCGCTCGGCAATGCTATCGGCGTCAGTTACGCGGATGTGGGAACCGGTACGGCGACTGGCGGTGCTTCATGCGCGGCCGGCGTTGACTACATCATTCCCGCTGGCACGTTATCGTGGGCTGCTAATGATGCGACGTTTAAGTCTTTCAACGTGTCAATATGCAACGACGCAATACCTGAAGCTAACGAAACCGTTAGCTTAGTATTGTCGAATCCAACAGGCGGAGCCGTGCTCGGAGCACAATCTACTCAACCGCTCACTATCATTAATGACGACGCTGCGGATACCACGGCCCCGGTGATAACTTACTCGCCGATCTCAAGCAATCCGGGGTCGACCTCCCTCTCGGCAACGATCACCGACACAATCGGCGTAACGGCCGCCAATATATTCTGGAGTATCAACGGAGCCCCGTTCACTTCGGCACCATGCAGCATGTCAGGTGGCACTGCACAAAACGGAACATGGAACTGCGTGATAACGGGTGCTCCAAATCCCGCTGCGGTTGCGTACTATGTTACGGCGTCCGACGCCGCCGCGAATACAGGTAGTAATCCGAGTAGCGGTGCGAGCGCTCCGAATTTGTTCACAATCGGCGCCGCAACGGTGCCGGCCGGTTCGTATACCAACCTGAATCTTGGAAACGGCGTTGTCCTTGGCGGTAATGTTGACGTCGCTCTCACGCTTACCCTAACCGGCGTTACGAATACGGGCGCGAACACACTTACGCTCGGATGTAATGCTTCGACCATCGGCGGCGGCGAATTGAACTATGTCGTCGGCGACCTTCAAAAGGTGTTCTGTGGTACCGGCACATTCGTATTCCACGTTGGTGCTGCGTTCCCGGTTCTGCCGCCGATCGCTTCTGAGGAGACGAAGGATCTGGCGTCGCCTGAGGGCATCGCGAGTAACTACTCGCCGGTAACTGTAGACATTCTCGCTGGCGATGTAGGCTCGAGCCTTACAGTGAAGGCATATGATTCTGCTCTCGCCGGGTTTGATCCAGCGCGATCAGCTTCCCGAAACTGGGCAATCACTGAGTCCGGAAATCTTACCGTTAACCTTGGCCTCACGTATCGAAATGAGGACGTCAACGGTAATGAAGCCGATTATCGAGCCTATCGCTACGGTAGCGGCCCGACAACGAATATGTGTCCGTCGGCACCGTGCGTAAATGTCGCCACTAATACAGCGACGATAAACAATGTCTCCGTGTTCTCTCGCTGGGGCATTGCCGAGTCGCTGGTTCCGACAGCGGCGAACGTCACCCTGTCAGGGCGAGTTGTTGATACCGCAGGTCGCGGCATTTCCAACGCCATTCTTACATTGGAAGGTGGGAACCTGACCGATCCGATTGTAATGGCAAGCGGATCGATGGGTTACTACACTTTCGACGGTGTACCTATCGGCACGTATCTGCTCACGATCAGCGGAACGCGCTACACGTTTGCGGTCCCGAGTCGGGTCGTCATGCTGGCGGACAGCGTCACCGATGAGGATTTCGTTGGCGAACCGCGTGAGTGACGACGCGGTCACCGCGAGGCATTTAAGGAAGGCCGTTCAACTGAGCGGTCTTCTTTTTTTGTCGGCACCGCGCCTAAGGAGACGGCGCCATATGGAGTGCAACCTCCGACAAAAAAGAAAGGCTGCCCCTGCGGACAGCCAAATAGAATTCCTTTTGATGGATCTATACCACGTGCTCAGCGAGCAGTGTCTTCAGTTTAAGAAAGTCGACCGGTTTATGGATCACTCGCTCGCAACCTGCGTCGATAGCTTCCTGATCCATATTCTGATAAGCCGTGACCGCAATGATCGGGATCGGTGCGCCATTAGCTGCTTGCTTGATCGCACGTGCAGCTTCGGCTCCGTTCATCAACGGCATTGCCAGATCCATTAGTACAAGCGATGGTTGATGCTCTCGAGCTTGCTCGACCGCTTCAATACCATCACGCGCCTCGATGACCTCATAGCCGTACAACTCGACCATGATCTTCATCATCTTCCGAATATCTGCAAGGTCTTCAACAACGAGTATTTTCTTTGTCATGCTTGCGAGGCCCGGGGTAGTGTCGAGTATACGACATACGTCACGACCTCAGCAAATTTTTGGTTTTCGCACTGACTCCGCGATATACTTCGGCTCAAAATGGAAAGGTTGTGCGCGACATTTGTCCTTTTGCTTCTTAACTTTGCGAGTGTCCCTGCGCAATCCGGCAGACCCACCGGTTACTCGGAAAGCTCCGAAACGAAAATTGTCGGTAGGCCAGCGAACACAACCGCGCCAAGAGGCGATTCGGCAGGCGACGCCGACGTCGTGAAAGTGAGGACGGACCTCGTCACGATTCCGGTACGAGTTCGTACAACCGACGGAAAGTTCGTCTCGAGCATTCGACAGCCTGAATTCAAGATCTATGAGAACGGTGTCGAACAGCAGATCGGTTATTTCTCCGATGCGGAGCAGCCGTTCACAGTCGCGCTCGTCCTCGACATGAGTTACTCGAGCGTCTTTAAGCTCGAGGATATTCAGGCGGCCGCTCGTATCTTCACCTTCAAACTTCGTCCCGGGGATCGTGTTTCGGTGATCTCATTCGATGCGAAGCCGCACGTCCTCTGCGAGCCGACGAGCGACCGTCGCATTCTTCAGCTCGCTATCGACGGTTCGCGGATCGCGTCGGGAACGGCGGTGTACGACACACTCGACGAAGTCTTCGCGCGACTTTCTTCGGCTGGCGGCCGTAAAGCGATCGTCTTACTTAGTGATGGTGTCGATACGAGCAGTCTGGTGGCCAACGCGCAATCCGTCGCAAACCGGTTCACGAGTGAGGATGTGATCGTTTATCCGATCGAATACAACACGTATTCCGATGTGCAAAAGTCGCGCGACAAGGACGCGGAGGTTTACTTCGACGAGGACGACCGTCGATACACCGTAAAGTCGCCGGCTAGGAAGGGCGAGCGTGAAATCGACTATGTGGCAGCGAAAGAGTTTTTGAGAACCGTCGCCGATCAGACTGGCGGACGAACTTACAACGTCTCGTCAACTACGAATCTCAACGAAGCCTTCTCGCAGATCGCCGAGGAGCTTCGCCGTATCTATAGTGTCGGTTACTATCCGACAGAAGATAGAAAACCCGGAGCCGTTTATGGTATAAAGGTGCGTGTTTACCGCCCTAATCTGAAGATCACGGCCCGTGATCATTACCGCGGAAAGTGACCCGGTTGGAGTGGTGGAGCTCTCCTCTGACCCTTCGAAACGCAATTATAGAGAATCAAGGAGAACCCAAGATGAAATACCGCCTCATTCTCAATTCATTTCTCGTCACATCGCTGTTGTTCGCAATAGCAACGAATGTCGGAGCCCAGCCCGCTTCTGCCGACGCCGCGATGACAAACGAGGAAGTGATCCTGCTCATGCAAGCTGGCCTGAGCCCTTCGATAATCATTGGAAAGATCCGCTCGGGAAAGACTGACTTCAATCTCTCGACCGATGCGCTCATAAAGCTAAAGCAGGCGAATGTGACAGATGAGATCGTCGCGGCGATGCTCGAAGCGAAGAGCGGAAAGGCTACGACCGCCGGAACTCCGCTCGCCGATCCAAACGATCCCATGTCCAAACATAACTTTGGGATCTATCTCTACGAAGAGAACGCGGGAACGCGCAAGATGACGCAACTCTCGCCATCGGTTTCAGCTCAGAACCGCACCGGCGGTTTGTTTACATCGAGCCTGACTTACGGGATCAGCAAGGTGAAGATCAAGTCGAATCTTCCAGGGCGAAACGCGGCTCTCCAGATCGCCGACACGCAGCCGGTCTTTTACTTCTACCTCGATGTCACGAGCGGCGGTCTTAACACCGCGAGCGGGATTCCGTCGAACACGAACGAGTTCGCGTTGATCCGGTTCAATCAAAGAAGCGACAATCGCGAAGTGACGATCGGAAAGTCGAATGCGTTCGGCGGCAAGGGTGGTTTGTCTGATGAGTATGTCGTCGCGTTTAGCGCGGTCGACCTTGGAAACGGGATCTTCAAGGTCACCCCTTCGGGTCCGCTGCAGAAAGGCGAGTACGGTTTCTATCTTTTGAATTCGGGAAATTCGAACGCGAGTGCCGCGGTCGGCGCGAAGTTCTTCGACTTCGGCGTGAACATGGTTCCCTAAGCCGACTCACTAATGCGCGCATTCGTTTCAAACCAGCACCGCGTACAAAAGCGGTGCTTTTCTCTTTCCACCTTTGTGATAGTCGCCGAGTCAGGCTGCACGCGTGCGACGATCTTTTCATCTTCGCTTAGCTCATCCCAGTTTTTAAGTTTAGCCGCACCGCAGTTGGGGCAAACATCACCAGTCATATTTGTTCTTCATTACGAAATTAGTAATTACATCATTAGTAATTACACGGAGTAACATCGTCCGGCCGCTGCTCCGTGTAATTACTAGTGACGTAGTTACTAATTTCGTAATGCGACAGAGGACGCTTTCTCTTAAACCCGTTCCAGTTTACTATCTTAGGAAACTCTCCGAGATAGCCATTATCGTTCGCAATAGCACATGACAATCAGGACATTCTTGACCACAGTTGCGGTCTGTCTAATCGCCGGCTCATTCGCCACCGCCCAAACGGAAGAGAAATTCGACTTCTACACACGCGGCGAATACCGCACGACCGTCCCTCGTCCGCAGACGATCCTTCGCTTTGATGTCGGCGATCACCACACGACATATGCTCAGATGGAAAAGGTGATCGATGAGATCGCCAAGGCTGCGTCAGACCGCGTGCGCGTTTTCGACATCGGTCTGACGAACGAGCATCGGATGCAGCATCTTGTCGCTATCTCTTCGCCGGCTAACATCGCACGGCTCGACGAGATAAAAACGCGGAATAATCGTCTCACTGATCCCCGGACGACGACGGCTACCGAAGCGTCCACGATCGCGCAGAGCAACCCGCTCATCACATGGCTCGCTTATACGATCCACGGGAACGAAAGTGCGTCATTCGAAGCGATGATGCAGGTCGTCTATCAACTTGCCGCGTCAAACGAACCGAAGACCGTTGAGATCCTAGACAACACAGTCGTGCTCATCCTCACCGGTGAGAACCCGGACGGTCATGAACGTTTCGTCACGTGGTACAACTCTGTCGCGACAGGCAACGCCGACCGAGCTTCGCTGGAACATCGCGAACCGTGGTCCGTTCATGGACGCTTCAACCACTACCGTTTCGACCTTAATCGCGACAATGCGGCGGCGACGCAAGTCGAGACGCGTAACATGCAGACGGCGTTCTTTGAATGGAACCCGCAAGTAGTCGTCGATCATCACGGTCAGCCGTCGCAGTATCACTTCCCTCCCGCCGCGCTTCCGATCAATCCGAATTTACCGCAGCCCTCCACTAATAAGTGGCTAGACACCTTTGGTCGTGCGAACGCGACCGCGTTCGATTCGAATAAGTGGGATTATTACGTCCGCGATATCTTCGATCTCTTCTACGTCGGCTACTGGGACTCATTCCCGTCGCTCAACGGTGCGACCGGAATGACCTACGAGACCGATGGCGGTGGTTTTAAAGGACGCCGCTGGACGCGCGACGACGGCACGATCGTGACGCTGCGTTCCGCGATCGCAAAACATTTCGTCGCGTCGATGACTACGCTCGAGACCGCAGCAAAGAATCGGGCCGCTCGTCTGCAGGACTACGCTGACTTTCGTCGACGTGCCATTGACGAAGTAAAGAACGAGCGCATGAAGCGGATCATCATCGATCCGGCAAAGGACCCGTTGAAGGCGGCGGAGTTGGTCGAGGTCCTCTTACGGATGAAGATCGATGTCGGAGTAACGACCGCGGACATGAACTCGCAACGAGCACACAGCTATGATCAGAAGAACGGCATCGCAACGAGTCGAACTTGTCCGGTAGGTTGCTACGTCATCGATCTCGCTCAACCGCAAAAGCGATTGATAAAAGCTCTTCTCGAACCACACACTCAGCAGGACGAAGCGTTCATTCGCGAAGAGGTCGCGCGTTTCCAACGCAACGAGCGGCGCGGAAAGTCCGCGTCTAAGGAAGACTATAGGTTTTATGACATCACTGCCTGGAGTCTTCCGCTTGCGTTCGGGCTCGACGCTTTTTGGACCGAGGATCCCAGTGCAGTTCCGCAAACAGCCGTTACTGCAGA
Source organism: Pyrinomonadaceae bacterium (assembly GCA_035274235.1). Lineage (GTDB taxonomy): Bacteria > Acidobacteriota > Blastocatellia > Pyrinomonadales > Pyrinomonadaceae > OLB17. The sequence continues at coordinate 2,689 of DATEOJ010000282.1, read as the reverse complement.
AACGATCAAACGGATCAGAGCCGGTTCGGTTACCGGTCGCGCGAGCATCGCGTACATCATTCCATATACTACCGATGCTGCAGCAGCGATGGCGATGAGGCTCCTTCAATCCGGGCATCGCGTTGCTGTCTCTACCAAACCGCTCAACGCCGGTGGCAGGAATTATCCGCGCGGAAGTTTTGTCGTTCGCATTTCGCGCAATACCGATCGCATACACGACACAATTAATCGCTTCGCCACGGAACTCGGTACGACGGTAGTCGCGGTGAATACTGGATACAACGACGAAGGCGACACGGGAGTCGGTGCCGAGACCGTCATCTCTCTAAAGAATCCGGCGATCGCGATGATCGCCGACGAGGCCGTCGACCAGACTTCGTACGGCTCCATCTGGTGGACGTTCAATCGATACGGTATCGAGTTCACACCGCTTACTCTTGCCAACGCTCGGGGCGTAACACTCTCGAAATACAACGTTCTTATAATGCCCGATGGAAGTGCGAGCAGATATTTCAGTTCGCTGGGTGCGAGTGGAGTCGCGGCTTTGAAGACGTGGATCGCAAACGGTGGGACGCTTGTCACAGTACGCGGTGCTTCGGTCTTTGCTGCATTGAAAGATGTCGGGCTGACATCGACCAAGCTTGTCGGGAGCGACGACGACGAGGAAAAAGGAAAGGCGGCGGACGATACCGATAGACGTAAGGATGCCGAGGCCAAGCCATCGCCGACACCACGAGCGACGCCATCAACCGATGCCTCGGTCGAACCCGGTCCGCAGGATCAGCGAACCGACAAACAAGACTGGCAGGCTCCGGCTCTGCCGGCAATAGCGTCGCCATCGGCAAATGCCGGTAAAGTTCCCGAGGGAGTACCTGGAGCGATCATGCGGGCGACCGTTGATCGAACAACTTATCTGACTTACGGGCTCGAACAAAACGAGCTCCCGGTTTTGCTTTCAAGCGGTTATTTTTTCCGTTACTCTAAGGAGGGTACAAACGCTCTGGTCTTTGATGCGAACCCAAGATCGCCGCTTACGATCTCCGGTTTTGTATGGGAAGGAAACACCGAGCGTCTCCTAAAAGGCACGTCGTATTTGATTGACGAGCCGACCGGGTCGGGGCATGTTATTCTCTTCGCCGAAGAACCTTTTTTCCGAGGAATCTATCGTTCGGCAACCCGACCGTTCCTTAATTCACTCTTATTCACTGGGGTTTTCTAAAGATGTTCACAATAAAAGCCGGCTACAGCGATAACTTTGAAGTAGAAACCAGCGTAGAAAAGGTTAGGGAGTTCTTCTCGGACATCCGGAACTTTGCCGACTTAATGCCGGGCATCGCCAGTATCCACACGGATGCGAAGGGCGTCGCCCACTGGAAGATCGAGGCGAACATTCCGCTGGTCGGACAGATCATGCAGAAGTTCGCGGTTCAGTTGACCGAGGATTCACGCGAGCGCATCGAGTGGTTTCCCGTTGCACTCGAGAATCAAAACTTCCTTCGTTTCTCGGTAGAGATCTTGGAAAAGGCGAAGAACGCGACCCAGATCCATTTCTCGCAGATGGTCGAACTGCGACGGAAGTCCGCACGTGAGTTGCACTATCTCGCAGGACTGGCCGGCGAGAGCCTGATAAGCAGCGAGATGACCAAACGCGTCACCGAGATGATCAAGGTTTTCATTCAAAGAGCGAAGGAGAAGATGGAAAAATGATACGCAGTATATTGTTTATTCTTGTAGTCGTTTTCGGTCTTGGGTCGACGGATTTTGCACAAGTCGCAACACCCCGTGAGAGTCAGCGGCAGGAGATCATTCAGACGGTTGGCGACGCAAAGGTCTCGATCGTCTATCACCGCCCGAATACAAAAGCTCGTAAGATGTGGGGATGCGACGCGAAGAATCTCGTCCCTATCGCAAATTACGAAGAGCCGTGCATCGTCCCTTACGGTCAGGTGTGGCGTGCCGGTGCGAATGAGAATACAACGATCGAGTTCTCGCGCGATGTCACCATCAACGGCCAGGCACTTCCGGCCGGCAAGTATGGGTTCCACATCATTCCGGGAAAAACTGACTGGACGTTGATCTTCAGCAAAGACAGTGACAAATGGGGCAGCTTCTCATACAAACCTGAGAATGATGCTCTGAGAGTAAAGGTCGCGCCCGGCAAGGCCGACACGCAGGAAACGCTGATCTACGAATTTGACGACGTCACCGCGCACTCCGCACGTGTGAATCTCCGTTGGGAGAAGATCGCAGTTCCCTTCACGGTGGATATAGGCGACGTTAACGGCCGCGTATTAGCGTCGCTTCGCGACGCGATCAAGAATCGCAAGCCCGACGACTTTCGAATTATGGGCCAGGCCGCGGGTTACGTTCGGACGTTCAAGCTGAAGGATAATTACAATGAAGCACTCGGCTGGCTCGATGAATCGATAAAAGCAAAAGAAACCGCCGGCAACCTAAACGCGAAAGCCGCGCTTCTTGCCGAGATGGGCAGGTTCGACGAAGCCGTGGTGCTAGGTGAGAAAGCCCTCACACTGGCAAAGTCGTCAACTCCCCCCGCTAGTCCGGCGCAAATCGCAGGAATAGAAGATTCGATAAAGAAGTGGAGGGCGAAGAAGACGTCTTAATTGAGGAATAGGACTTATAGGACCTATAGGACATATAGGACATATAGGACATATAGGTTCTTGTT
>DATEOJ010000281.1:0-4710 GCA_035274235.1 Pyrinomonadaceae bacterium | reverse complement strand
TGTTCGGCAGCACGTCGTAGAAAATGGAATTATTCGACAAACTCGGTGCCGAGATTGAATCGACTTGGCGAGAGCAAAACTATAACGAAGAACTTTTTCCGGCGATAGCCGCCGATGCACTCCGTCGCGCGGACCTGCCATCGAAACTTTCCGCGTGGGACGTGATCGAATGGACGCTCGCCCAGTCCGAACTTCCCCCGCAAAAAGATCCAACAGCGCAGTTCGGCGATCCACCGATCACCGTTTTTGTTTCGCCGAGATTCTATATAGACGTCTACTTCTGGCTTGACGGCACGACGGCGATTCATCAACACGGATTCGCCGGAGCATTTCAGGTTCTGCTCGGTTCGAGTATTCACAGTTGGTACGAATTCGATAGGACCGAAGCCGTAAACTCCTTCGTCGAGACCGGCGAGATGAGTCTCAAGGTTTGCGAGCTTTTGAAGGTCGGCGACGTCCAGGAGATACGAGCCGGACGGCAGTACATCCATTCCCTCTTCCATCTCGACCAACCATCGGCGACGATCGTTGTCCGGACCGAGAAGAGCCCGCTTTATCTTCCGCAGTTCGCTTACTACAAACCGTCGCTCGCGGTCGATCCGTTCTTCGAGCATCAAACAACGACGCGGAAAATGTTGGCAGCAAGCGTGCTCTTCCAAGTCGATCATCCTGACACGGACCGACTGGTCGATGAGATGCTTGCGACGAGCGACTTCCACACGAGTTTTCTTATCCTTTCCTTTATCCATGGCGCACTCCGCCATCGACCACTCGGTCAGTTGTTCAAACTTGATGCGTCATCGGACCGATTCGAGCGCTTCCTTGAAATAGTGTGTCGCCGCCACGGTGCAAAAGCCGATCGCCTTGACGAAGTCTTCCGTCATCGCGACGCGTCGAACGAGATCGTCCGGCGGCGAGGTTATGTTACGGATCCGGAGCACCGGTTCTTCTTTGCTCTTCTGCTAAACGTCGAAGATCGCGAGACGATACTTCGTTTGATCGGCTCGCGGTTTCCCGGTGTCGATCCGATCGAGAAAATACTGGATTGGACGCACGACCTCGCACACACGCGAGTTGTCGGCGCAAACACTCCGAACGCCCTCGGGATCGAGGGATTCGACGACGTCGACTTGTCGATCCTCGAAGCATTTCTCCGCGGTAAATCGGAGGGAGACGCCCGGACATCTCTCGAGTCCGACTATGGCACCGCGAGATTGGAGACGATCGATGTTGACGGGAAGCTCTCCCGGATCCGGGAGTCGGTTATCTTCCGTCCGTTGCTCTGAGTAGTTTGCGCGTGTATCGCCCGTTGGCTTAGACTCTATCTTCGTGCCCCTGTAGCTCAACGGTTAGAGCAGCAGACTCATAATCTGTTGGCTGTAGGTTCGAATCCTACCGGGGGCACCAGTTTTCTAGACAAGAGACGGGAGACATGAGACGAGAGATCAAATCTCTCCAGTCTCATGTCTCCCGTCTCTTGTCTAGAAGCTTTGGTAGCGCATAGGGGAATTGAACCCCTCTTTCGAGGTTGAGAACCTCGCGTCCTAACCGATAGACGAATGCGCCGTTTTCGGACGGGGATTAGTGTACCGTCTCTTTCGGGCTTCGGCAAGCGGTTCCTCATTACAAAATTAGTAATTACCGCATTAGTAATTACACGCAGTAGGTGGCTCCTCCGTGTAATTACTAATGCGGTAATTACTAATTTTGTAATGAGGAGCAGCTAGAAAGAGTACGTGTAACTGAACCCGGGCTCTTTATTGCGGATCAACAGGAAAGTCAGTGAATGGGTGGTGTTGAAGGAATAGGTGAGTGACTGATGGAGCTTCACGCCGTCAAACTGCATCAGCGAGCTGAATCCCTTCGGAAGCCGGATGCTCAGACCGCCGATCGGGCGGACTTTGCCTTCATACGAACCGTAGACAACGCCGGCATATGGTGCGATCGGGAGACCGGTCCAATGTTCGAGATCTTTGCTTGTAGTTAGATAGACCGACGTTCCTTCGGGCGTGCCGATGCGGTCGGAGCTGATGCCAAATATCACCGCGGGACGATTGCGAGTCTCGGTTACCGGGATCAGCGTCAGAAGCGGATGAACCTCGCCGACGAGCGGATTGTACTCAACGCCAAAGTGCACACGCGGGTGCCAGCGATACACGAACGTCATGCGCCACGTCGCTCGGTCGACTTGATCAGCGATAAGTCGAACACCGAAGGTGAACTTTTTTGGGTTATCGGCCGTCCCCCGGACAGCCTGGCCTTCGCCCGGTCAGACAGGTCAGGCGGGAACGAGTGAAGAATTCTTTTGTTCTTTCCTCGCGACCTTTGTCGCTTCCGCAACCTTCGGAAGCAAGAGCTTGTCGAGCTCCTTTCTCAGAACGTCAGGCTTGATGATCCCGATCTCGCGCCAGATCACCTTGCCGTTCTTGTCGATGATCACCGTCGCGGGTAAGACGGTACCGACGCCGAACCGCTCCATGTCGTCCGTCGACATGCCGACCCAGACCGGGAAGTTGACCTTGAACTCGCGGATGAATTTCATCACCTTCGCCGAATCCGCGGCAGCATCACCGGCGGCGCCGATCACCTGAACACCGAGCGCGGCATAGTCGTTCTGGATCGCCGAAAGATCGGGCATCTCTTTTTTACAGGGTTCGCACCAAGTCGCCCAAAAGTTGAGGACGACGACGCGTCCGCGATATCCCGCGAGCGATTGGTCGGCACCGGTCAGATCTTTTAGTGCGAGGACGGCGTCGTCGGAAACCGGCTTCGGCTTCACAGGCGCTTCATTCAGAACACGAAGCGCGTTCACCTTCACGATCTGCTTGTCGTTCTCGGTGCGAAGGTCACCCTCGATCTCTACCATCCTCGGGACGAGGTCGAGATAGTCCTTACCTTTTGTGGGTTTGAAAGCTCCGGCCTCGAGCATGTAAAGCGTGAAGCCTTTCGGATCCTCGACGGCGATCGCCTGCGGAAGACCCATTTCAGAGCACTCGCCCGCACACTTGATATCGGCTTCGGTCCCATACGGAGTCTTTTTCCGGTCGGGGGCCTCAAACCAACACGACGAGCAAACGACCTGTCCCTTGAGCGTGACCTTCTTTGCCGCCTGCGCGTGAATCAGCGACGAAAAACTAGCTATAACTATGAAGGCAAACAAAACGTATCGAATAGGATTCATATAAACTGGGTTATCCTGCAGTCGATAAGAGTATCTCAAAGTTCGATTCGTTCGGTCGATTATGCTAAGCAAATTTAGATCGGTTTCTTTGGCGGTCATCGCAGTTTTTATGGTCGCGACAGAAGTCGCCAGCCAGACAAAGCCCGCTGTCCAGAACATGGCGGTCGCGTTCAAAAATGTAACTTTCAGTTACGACAAGACCGTATTCGGGGAGGTTCAAAGCGAAACCGTTGCCGCACAGTCGCTCGATGAACCCGGAGACAAACCGGACGGCGTCGCGCCGCAATACCTTCGTTTTGCGTTCGCGCTCGGTCGTGAAGACAACGATGCACATATCTCCGTTTATCCCGTAGCCGACTTCGCAAAGGCATTCGCCGTAAATAAGAGCCTCGAGAAAACGATGCAGCAGAAGGTCAAGGGTCTGAAGCAAGTGATACAAGATCCTGCGTACCGCCACCAGGGTCAGATTCCTCATCTACCCTTCCGGGATGCAACGGATAACTTTTATACACGGGTCAAACAGGTCACCTTTCAAGGTGGAAAGGGAGTAGTGTTTGTCACTCACTGGACCCACGGCGTCGCACTCGTTAGCAATAAGAATTTGGTTTACCGCTTCGAAGGCTTTACTGACGACGGGAGATATTACATCACCGCTGAGACGCCGATCAGTGTCCGGTTTCTCCCCTTCGATCCACCTGAGAAGTTCGAGGGATTCACGTACGAGCATCTCTACGAGACCTATCGTCGTCCCGAAATGAAGCGGCGGTACGAAGAGTATCTGAAGAGCATTACCGATCGAATTCGGAAACTGGAGCCGGTAGATTTCTATCCGAACCTGGAACACTTCGAGTCGATGATCGCGAGTTTGAAGGTTGGGAAGTAATGTTTTTCGTTCGTGTGGTTCGTCTTGTTTGGTGGTTTTCCTTTTCGTGTCGTTTCGTGTGGATTAGTGGTTCCGGTCTTAGGCTTTTTTGGAACCACGAACTCACACGAAGGTGCACGATGTCGCTCCTACGGAGCGAGGTCTCCTTCGCCGCAATTCTTCAAACATGTCGCTCCTAACGGAGCTATGAATGAGGCCGCCATTTCTGGCGGCCTCGTTGCGTCTATACCGACGTTTTGTCCTTGTCCTTGTCCTTATCCTTACAGCAATCGCAATCGTCACAACAGCTCGTTCCGTCTGTTGCCGTCGTCGCGGTCGCTCCTTCTTTCTTCTTCATCGGACACGAATCGCCACAACAATCGCGGCCTTCGTGACCTTCCGCTTTTGCATGTTCGTCACCGTGCTTCTTACAGCACGACATCTTCGCATGCTCGCCGCCTTTGTCGTCTTTCGACTTCATCGGACATGAATCGTCCGACTTGCAGCAGCACGACTTTTCAGCAACGACGTTACTAGTTTTCGTATATGCGAACGCAGCTACCGTCAGCGCGAATAACGCGAGGACGACGAGCGTCGCGATAGTTCTCTTTTTCATTTTATTTCTCCGTAATCAAAAGCCTGCGTGATGACCGTCCGAGAGACGGTC
>DATEOJ010000280.1:0-10174 GCA_035274235.1 Pyrinomonadaceae bacterium | reverse complement strand
GTAAAGATTTACGACCGATGGAGCCCGCGTATGCGGGCGAAAGACCTCGCGGAAAGAATCTGTCGCTCGCATACGCGAGCTAGTTGTCTCGGCACGTGACCCCCAGCTCACGCTGGGGGCTACGTGCTTTCGCTCGCTACGCGAGCTGAGCGTGAATCCACTCCCCCGTCACCCTCGCCATCTCATCAAACACATCTTCGGTGCCCGTCCGCGTGCGCTTTAGGATCTTAAAACTGTGATCCGCTGTATCCAGCAAATGAACCTTTCCAAATTGTCCCAACGTCGATTCAAGAAGTTCGGGTGAGCCGAACTGATCTCGCGTTCCGCTGAGGAAAAGCATCGGGACAGAAACCTTTGCGAGATGATCAGCACGCGACGTATCGGTTTTACCCGGCGGCACGAGCGGGAACGCAAACAACACCAAACCTGACACACCTTCCAGCGGTGCTTCGGATGCGGCCGTCGTCGTCATCCTTCCGCTGAAAGAATGGCCGCCCGCAAACAGAGGAAGATCCGGGGCGGCCTCGTGCGCTGCCTTTACTGCCGACCTGATCGTCGCGATGCACACCGGGTTCGGATCGCGACCGCGTTTGTTTTCGGAGTAAGGGAAGTTGTAACGAAAGGTCGCGATCTTTTGCACGGCGAGATGCTCGGCGATCGACTGCAGCATCGGCGTTCGCATGTTCGACGACGCTCCGTGACCAAGCACGAGAAGATGCGTCGCATCGTCGGGTCGCATCAGCAGTGCGGAGACCTCGCCTTTTGAAGATGTCGCGAGAAACTTTAGTTCCTTCATTGAAATATTTTTCTTAGCACCTCGTAGAGCTTTTCGATTTCGTCGACGCTGATCATGCGATTCCACACATGTTGAAACCGGCATTCATCGTATCACCCGGCGGGTTGGGTTGGGGTTGTCCCTATATCTCACTCTGGAAATTTCGGTTAGATGGCGGAGGACGCCGGCGGACGAATCGATCTCGATTCGTCCGGTCAGCGTTTGGGGGTTCCGGAATCTGTCGTTCCCTTTGGAGGATCCCGTATCGACTCGATCCCGGATACGCATAATGAACGCTGCACGTGTGGCCGCCTTGCAGAATGAGCAGAATTGTTTGCGGCGCTCTTGCGTTTTTTGATATTCTCGCGCGAAAGCACTGGTACGATTTATCCGCATAGCCAGCTCAAAACTCTTCCTGGGGAATGGCGGCGGTCCACTCCGATGGCGAACCGAGATTCCGACAATCCCGAATCAATTAGCAGGATCGTCAAAGGCGACGAACTGTCGATAGGCAGTCTGGAGAAGGACCTGCTGACTCGCGACGAATGGCTGCGCCTCGCCGCTGACGGTGCGCAGATGGGATTGTGGTTCTGGAGCGAGAGCGCACACAGCCTGTATTGGGATGCGAAGACCAGAGAAATATTCGACGTCGGGCAAGACGAACACGTCACTTTGGATACGTTCTACGATGCTCTTCATCCTGACGATCGTGCGAGGACGATCGAAACCTGGCGAAATCAACTTGAGGGCCGCGTGCCCTTCGAAACCGAATACCGTTCGAAACGATCCGACGGTTCGGTACGCTGGATCAGCGCTCGCGGTCGCGGGCATTACGACGAGAACGGCAGGCCATTGCACATGGTCGGGGTTATTTTCGATATCACCGGCGAGAAAGAAGCCGAGAAGGAACGTGCGGAACTTAGCGGTCGTCTCATCACGGCCCAGGAAGCCGAGCGAGCATACATCGCACGTGAGCTTCATGACGATTTTAGCCAGCGGCTCGCATTGTTGAAGTTTCAATTAGACAGGCTTGCCGAAAGCACCACGCACTCGAAAGAGATAAGCAAGCGATTGTCCGAAGCGCAGTCCGGTCTGACGGAGATCGTCTCTGACATTCACGCGCTCTCGCATCGTCTCTATTCCTCTAACGTCGAACTCCTTGGTCTTGTCACAAGCGCCCGCTCGCACTGCGAGAAGTTTGCGAAGCAACAAGAGATCAGTGTTGATTTCGCGCCTTCAAACGTTCCGACCGCGCTCCCGATCGAGACATCCCTTGCACTGTTCCGCATCATGCAGGAGGCAATGGCAAATGCTAGCAAGCACAGCCGGGCGAAGAACCTCGACATTCGAATAAAAGGGGAGTCCGATCTGGTAGCGCTCTCAGTCGCGGATGATGGTATCGGGATCGATCTTAGTTCCGACTACCTTACCCACGGTATCGGGATCAGCAGTATGAAGGAGCGCATGCGAATGCTCGGCGGAACTTTTGTATTGCTATCGGGAACTTACATGCGGGGTACGAAGATCGCGGTAAGCGTACCGCACAGGCGTTAGTCTGAACTCGCCTTAGGTTGGAGATAACGATTCGGAACATTGTCGCGGCTCGGCACCGATCGCCGGCACGCCGCAAGTAGATACGAGATGTTGTCGTAGACGTCGTTCTCGGAGCGATGCATTTGCGGCATCAGACCGAGCTGGGCGTATGACACCGGCGTGACATCGAAGAACACCGTTTCCCACGGATATCCTTTCCCCCAATAAACCGCATCGAGTTTTATGTCGCAGGAGGCACCGGCGTCGACCAGCATTCGCATGATCGGTGCAGACCGGTTCCGATTCGAGTTTACTGTGTGAAAGATCGGAGTGTGTCCGCCGACACCGAATTCATCTACGCCGGCGGCGGCGTTTAGGTCGGAACCTAGTTCGATGAGTGTAGCTGCCGCGGTTTGATTGCCGTATTCCGCCGCGACATGCAGCAGCGTCACATCAGTTAGCGAGGTGAACGCGGATACGAGACTGACGCGCCGCTCCAACATCGACGGATCGTCACTCACGTCTCCTCTAATACCGGCTTCGTCGTTGAGAAGTATAGACACGAGAATCGTATCGAGTTGCGCTCCGGCATCGAGTAACAGTCGAAGACAGTCGGGTAGGCGATCAGATCGAGTGTATTCCTCAAGCAGCCAGTGGATCGGCTCTTTGCCCCGTATCGTCGAGCGAGCGTCAGCGCCTGCATGAAGGGCGGAGCGGACTGCGTCGACGTCGTGTCCGTCGAATGCGGAGAGGAGTTGGTCGTTTGGGTCAGACATGATGAGCTACAAAAGCTCGAGCGTTGAAAACGGCCACTGCCTAACTACGCCCGGATAAACTTTCCCGGACAGAGTTCACAATAAACCCGATCGCGCTTTCCGGGAACGGTGAAACAGAACTGACATTGATCTCGCAGAGCGTGTATCTGGCGGGACTGTTCGGCACCATCGAGTTGATAAAGAAGTCCGCGTCCCAGATCACCGGTAGTTTTTCGACGGCGAGATCAGCAACTTCAAGAAGGTCGTCAACCCAACGCTCTTCCATCAAGGTTCGAAGATCCGAGAAAAGCGCGCACTTCTCGGTAAAGTAGAACCTCCTCCCGGGAGCGACGGGACCGTCCTGCGGATAGAGCGCGTTTATCTCTTGATATCCAAACCCGGCGACTTGCTTGCCGCTCATGTAGCAACGGACCATTCCATTCTCGATATTGTCATTCCATTCCTGGTTCAACATCGGTCCTGTGAAATAGTTTTCAAAGTAGTCGAGCTCGCCCCTCTCTTCGACCGCTCCGCGCTTCGCGTGAAGGATGAAAATGTCGTCGCCCGACGCTCTAACCTTGAATACACCTTCGCCGCCATTACCGCGGAACCGCTTTAGAACGCGCGTCTGACCGTTCATGATCGTCGCGGGAAATCTGTTTTGGAAATCGTCGAAAGTTTCATACATCTCGACATCCGATCCGAATTCTAGATTACGCGTTTTGAACAAGACGTCCTTCGTGCCGATCTTCATGATCGTCTCCGGATGTGAGCTAACGTAGACGCCGGCGTCGGCGAGTTCGGCAAGGAGTTGGTCGAGGATCTTTCGGTCGTGTCCCTGCTCGATCGGGTTTACCCAGACCAGAAGGGCATCGATCTTCTTCAGACTGTCGCGAAGGGAATCGGCGAGTGTGTCGTTGTAGAGGATGGTTTCGATCAGTAGACCGGACGCAACGAAGGTCTCGGCAAGTGCTCGGTACTTCTCCTCGACGAACACGTCGCGGGTGTTACCGGGTGCGGAGTAGAGCATTATTCCTACGGTAGGCATGACTACATCTGAATTGGACGCATCCCGTGGTGGGCAACGCTGGGCTTTGCCCCAACGATGAGCGGAAAGGCTTTGCCTTTCCGAACTCGCTCTCCCTTTCTCGCGGCTATGCCGCATGCCTCGTGGCCGAGCCTCGCCAACAATCGTTGAAGTCCGACGGGAGGGCCGAGCCCTGGGCCGAGCCCTGGGCCGAGCCCCATACGCGCCAACTTAAGCCGGGCAATTCGTGCGTCGACACGACATCGGCCGCGTAGCGGACAGATGCATTTAGCCGTGGGTGAAGCCCGAAGGGCGGAGCCCACGGTAAAGATCAAACGCCGACACTGCCGCGTCAGCGGTAGGTGCACTAGTCGAACCCATAGTTACACACGGGCCAGTTGTAACGAGAACTAGATCAAGCTTCTTCAGCTTCACAAGTCCATTTCGAGAGAGGTTGCGTCGTCGAGTTGTGCACTTGCCGCTGACGCGGCAACGAAGCGTTGTCGATGCTGTCCGTGGGCTCCGCCCTTTCGGGCTTCACCCACGGCTAAACGCATCTGACCGCTACGCGGCCGTCGTGCCGTTGACGCACTAAACGCGCCTTAACTTGGCGCCGATGGGGCAGACCCTTCCGCTCATCATTGCGGCAAAGCCACCGAAGATCTAACCTCCAAAATTCTTCTTCAACCCCTGCCAAACTTCGCCGTACTCATGCTGCAATTCAGCGCAGTCCATCGCAAACTTTGTCGGACGGATGATGTACCGCGACTCAAACATGAACGCCATCGTGCCGGAAAGTTTCTGCGGCTTGAGTTCAGCGTTCGACGCTTTCTCGAATGCATCCAGATCCGGACCGTGTGCTGACATCTGGTTGTGAAGCGAACCGCCCCCGGGGACGAATCCTTCTTCCTTCGCATCGTACTGACCGTATATCAAACCCATGTACTCGCTCATCACGTTGCGGTGATACCAAGGCGGTCGGAATGTGTCTTCGGCGACTAGCCATCGGTCCGGAAAAATAACGAAGTCGCAATTCGCGACACCGGGTTCACCGGACGGTGATGTCATCACGGTGAAGATCGACGGATCGGGATGATCGAACGAGATGGAGCCGATCGTGTTGAAGCGTCGAAGATCATACTTATACGGCGCGTAGTTGCCATGCCATGCGACGACATCGAGCGGCGAATGATCGGCCTCGCACGACCAGAGATTCCCGCCGAACTTCGCGACGATCTCGCACGTGCCGTCGTTGTCTTCGTACCATGCAACGGGAGTTTCAAAATCGCGTGCGTTTGCGAGTCCGTTCGCTCCGATCGGGCCAAGATCGGGAAGTCGGAAATGGGCGCTGTAGTTCTCGCAAATGTAGCCGCGTCCCAATTTTGGATTTTGGATTTTGGATTTTGGATTTGATTCCGCGTTCCGCGTTCCGCGTTCCGCATTGACTGAGACTCTGAATTTCAATCCGCGTGGAAGGCAACAAACCTCGCCAGGAGTCACCTCGATCACACCGAGCTCAGTGTAGATCGTCAGAGAGCCCATCTCGGGGACGATCAACATCTCGGCGTCAGCGTTATAGAAGAAACGATTCTCCATGTCGCGGTTGCAGCGGTAGATGTGAATCGCGATTCCGGTCTGTGAAAACGAATCACCATTACCTGCGATCGTTGTGATGCCGTCGATGAAGTCGGTCGGTGCGTCCGGAATTGGAAGGGGATTCCAACGGAGTTGGTTCGGTGTCGTCGGGATCGTGTCGAACGGTGTCGAGAGAAATAGGTTGTTGTCGATCTGCTTGAACGGTTTGTGAAGAACGCTTGGACGGATCCGGTAAGTCCACGTGCGTTTGTTATGAACACGCGGAACCGTGAACGCCGTTCCGGAAAACTGTTCGGCATACAAACCGAGCGGCGCTTTCTGCGGCGAGTTTCGTCCGACCGGCAGCGCACCATCGACAGCTTCAGTCGCGAATTCATTTCCGAAACCGGTTTGATATTTGAACGACATAAAATTTCCCACAGGTTACCATAAGATCCGATACGTTGATTTTGATCGGAGGGCGATTGATGAAATTGGACACGACAAAGGTCAAGAAAGTGGAGAGTGCTGGTGTTGGGGCAGCCGCGGTTGGAACGGGTGCCGTCGGTTCGATCGCGATCGGTGGGATAGCACTCGGTGCGATCGGCATCGGCGCGCTTGCGATCGGTAGTTTGGCGATCGGACGGTTGATCGTTCGTCGATCGCGCTTCCGCGACGTAGAGATCGACACTCTTAGGATCCGGCGTCTTGAAGTAAATGAGTTGACGGTTACAAGCGCATTGCGGCTGCCGGATTCATCTCGCTAGATCTACGCACGAGCCGGATCGTATGTGGGCGGCATGATGGTAATGGCTGTGCGTTTAATTAACCGAATCCATCTGATTGTCACGAAAGAGTTGCTTTCCGTACTCGGTCGATAGGTATGTTTACCTCGATTCTTACTCCCTCGCCGATCGACGAAACGACATTTACTTTGCCGTTGACGTGTCGTGCTCGCTCCGTCATGCTGATCAATCCCAGGCCGGTCTTTTGCTTGGCGACCGCGGGATCAAACCCCCTGCCGTCGTCGAGTACACTCAATCGGGTTCCGGCCACATCCGACGTAAGGTTGACTTGAGCATGACTCGCCCCGCTATGCTTCGCGATGTTGTTCAGGGCTTCCTGCGTTATTCGGTACAAGCAAAGCGAAGTAGCCTGCGGCATATCGGCAGAGACACCCTCTGCCGTGAAATCAACTTCGACCGGATACTTGGCCGAGAATTCGCGGCAATACACGCGAATTGCAGATTCCAGTCCGAGCTGGGTCAGCGCGACTGGGTGCAATTCGTGCGAAATGCGGTAAATGTCTCTTGCGAGCCGCTGGACGTCCGAGACAATGCCGTCGAGTTTATCCTTCACTGACGCGAGATCCGTTGCGTCGTTCCGCAGCGTTCCCAATTGGATCGCAAGCAAGGCGATACTTTGACTGAGGTCATCGTGCAGCTCACGAGCAAGGCGCGCACGTTCCTTTTCTTGAGCGTCGACCAGTCGGCGGCTTAATTCGCGAATGGCGTCTTCCGCCAGTTTTAGCTTCGTTATGTCAACGATCGCTCCGCGGATGATCCGAGATCCGTTGACCTCTTCAACCTTACCGCTCGTATGGATCCAGCGGACGTTAGCGTCATCTGAAAGCATTCGATACTCGAGTTGGAAGTCGTTTTTTCCGTCTTCCAATTCCCGGCTCGTGGTGACAAAAAGTTTACGGTCGTTGGGGTGAATTTGTTGAAGCAGTTCCTCTCTGGAAACGCTCCGCCCGCGTGGAAATCCCCATATCTCGCCTGCTTTCTCGCTGACCCAGATATCTTCCGCTCCCACCGTTCTTGTCCACATGCCGACGCTTCCCGCCGCCGCTGATAACTGAAGATGTTCGAGGGTTTCGCTCAATCGGGCCTCACGTTCCTCCAACTTATCACTCAGCATGGCGGCCCGGTGCATGTCATAGTTGAGGTCATACAGCATCGCACCGAGGATAAGAAGCATCGGGACTGAGGCGAACACCGGCACAGGGACGAGTCCCCACAACGGCCCGGCGGCGGCAAGAATAACTGAACTCTCAAACAGCGAAAAAACCAGGCCAAAAACTACGGCCTTTCGCCGATCACCGCGTTTCCATAGCTGGAGACTTGCGTCAAGGCAGTAGATCAACAGCAACAGATGGGAAAAATGCGATATCAGCATCCACGGGTTCGGCACCGCTATCGGGAACGCTAGCGTTTCACCCAGGAGTGTGGTTTGCCCGAGCCCCGTCACCTCACGAAAATTAATTCCGTTCTTAAGTACTAAGTGCACCGCGAGGGCGGATACCCGGAGGCCGAGGTAGGTCCAAAACATCCACCGCCGGCCCTGCAGATGTATCCTGATGAACCATGCGGTGGCGGACAGATAAATGGTGCCGGGAAGGAAAGAGATCCAAGCGTAATGAAGGTACTGCTCGGGTGTCCGGGAGACCATCATTCCCATCTCGCACCAAGCGAATCCGGCGGCTGCCAGGCAGGCGATGGTGAAGGCAAGATAGTCGCGTCGGTCGTGTTCATCCCACCAGAACCGTGCGTACATCAGTCCTAGTGCCAGATACACACCAGAGACGACCAACTCTGCATCGCTGACAAATCCCATCTATCTAGGCTACAGGTTCCTTGCCGTTACTGATCAAAACGAACCGGGCTTTACAGCTTCCGTCGCGAATTCATTTCCTAAACTTGATTGATACTCAAATCACGCAAGGAGGTTTAGCTGCGGATTGAGCTGACAAAGCGGATCAGAATCTGATTCGCGTCGTCCGGGAAAACCCGCGGCCAGTATACCGTTGCCGATTCTCAGTCGGCCAACACCGGAATCGCCGGACGTGCGCGTTCAAGTGGGATGTCGAGTTGCTCCGGCACCCGCTGTTTTGGCGGCTCGTCCAGGTTGAGATACAACCGTCGACTGAGAAACTTCTCCGAGAAATGCGCGAGACGAAGCGCCGGGTACTTCATCGCTTTTCCGAATAGCCGACGTCCGAGAAGGTAGTAGTAGATAGGAACGCCGAAATTAAACTTTCGCTGGAACGAGGGATCGCGTCGATAAAAATCGACGTTATAGCGCCAGCACGTGTAGAAGAATTCCCACTGGAGTTCGGTGAGTTTATAAAGCTGAGCGCTGTTCTCGCCCTGCATACGCGTATCGTCGAGCGGAACGAACAGAGTCGGCATTACTACCCACTTCGCATCCTTCAATGCATGCAGTAGATCGAGCGATATCTTTGTGTCCTCGTCTTTCTCACCGGGGAGACCGATGATCCATGTCGCGAACGGGAACCAGTTCGCTTTGTTCATCAGCTCCATTCCTTTCAGTATGACGTCATGCCATTGCTCGGCCTTGTACGGGTAAGCTTTACCCTTCATGTACTGATTGAAAAGACGTGGGCTCCCCGTCTCCAGACCGACGAACAAACTCGCATACCGATTCTCAGGATGCGTCGACGCGGGATGCGTGTTGATCGACTTGCCGACAGCGACCGGCGACAGCTCGTCAAGCAGATGCGGATCGCGGACGATGGGCGCGATCGTCCCGTGAGTTTGGATAACGTGCTTTACACCCGGCACTGCCGCGACCGACTCGAACAGTTTTCGCAGCGCCGGAACGTTCGTCTCAAACTTCGGTCCCTGCTCGTAGAGGAAAATGTCCTCGGTCGTAAGCATGATCGTCTCGGCACCGCCCGCAACCTGCGTTCGGACGTTCTCGAGTATGTGGTCAAGCGGAAGACTCTTTCCCTTGCGCAACGCGATCGAGCAGAACTGACATCCGCGACCGCATCCCCGTGTAACTTCAACCACGCCGAATATCGAACGATTGTGCGTGGTCGGGATGAGATCCATCGGCGGACTCTTTCCCTCGATACGACGTGGAAGAGCTTCACCACGCATCGCCGACTCAAACAGCGGAACGACGATCTCCTCGGCCTCGCCGTCGACTATCGTGTCGATGTTCCACTCGTCCTGCAGATTCTTTTTCTCGATCTGCCACGAACCGGGTCCGCCGACGATTATCTTGAGATGATCTTTATGTTTCTTGATCGCCGGGTGCGTGATCAGTCGTTTGAACTCAGTCGCATTGATCGGATCCTGCGCCTTCCCGTACATGTGAGTGTAGACATCGGTCGCGAATGCGATACCAAGCGGGTTGTGTGCGTGAATGCCGATGACGCGTGTATCGGGTCCGACAAAGAGATCGAGCTTGTCCGTGTGACAAACCGCGATGTCTTCCGGCTTGAACTTCTGCAGTAGCAGCGACTCGACGACACGAAGTCCGTTTGGAACGGCGACGGCCTGTCCGTCGGGGAGAACCTCGTTCTTCCACGACATGTCGACCATGTAGAAGGGAAACTTTGTATACTTCGACGGCAATGTCCCGAGCAGCATCTGTCGCCACGTGCTGGTGAGATACTCGCTCGACTCCGACATGCTCGCAGCGAGGACGATCCTTCGACCTCGGGAACTACCGCTTAATGCCCCCACAAAAAACAATTCC